>NZ_JBHVBO010000100.1:0-15259 GCF_042668085.1 Isoptericola sp. NPDC057391
GCCTCGTGCCCGTGCGAGCTCGGCGAGCTCGTCCTCCCAGCGACTCATCGTCGACCCACCAGTCCCTCCCGTGCCGTCCTCACCCGCTGGGACGGCCGGCGGACGGGAAACGTTGGGGCCAGGATCCCACGGTGGTTCGTGACGGCCGTCACATATGGGGAGACTCCCCGGCAGCGGCCACCCCGCGGCGGCCGCTGCTCGCCGCCCCCGAGCGCACGGCCGGCATGCAGGAGATCGGGCTGGGCGTCCAGGCGGCGAGACATGGGGCTACACGCCCCTGTCGCTGATCGCTGATCGTCACCGAAGCAGGCGCCCATGAGCCCCCCGAGCCCGGGCCTTCCGGTGAGGGTCACCCCCGCCATCGGCCGGGTCAGAGCGCCAGTTCGAGGATCGCGAGGTCCAGCCAGCGTCCGAACTTGGTGCCTACCTCGCGCAGCACGCCGACGCGCTCGAATCCGAGGCTCTCGTGCAGTCGCAGCGAGGCAGTATTCCCAGCCTCGATGTCGGCGTACATCCGGTGAGCACCGGCCGCACGGGCGGCCTCGAGGAGCGGGGTCATCAGCGCCCGTCCCACTCCCCTGCCCTGCTGGTGAGGCGCGACGTACACGGAGTCCTCGAGCGAGTAGCGGTAGCCCTCCTTGTCTCGCCACGGCGCGAAGCAGGCGTACCCGACGACGTGGTCGCCGGTCTCGGCGACGAACATGGCCCCGCGACACACGTGCCCCTCCACCCAGGCGCGCGCTTCGTCGGCGGTCATGGTGACGCCGGTCCAGATCGCCGTCGTCGTCTCCACGGCGTGGTTGCGGATGGCCCGGACCGCCTCGGAGTCCCCGGTACGGACGGCCCGGACGGTGAGCACCGAGTCGTATAGTGGATTCATGTCCACGATAGTAGACGCATCACATGGGCTGGGAAAGAGGGTTCGGGCGGAGCGGACGCGCCGGGGCTGGTCGCTCAGCGAGCTCGCGGAGGCCTCGGGGGTCTCGCGGGCGATGATCAGCAAGGTCGAGCGCGGCGAGGCCAGCCCGACGGCGACGGTCCTGGGCAAGCTCTCCGCGGCCTTCGAGCTCAGCGTGTCGTCGCTGCTCGAGCCTGCGGCGCCCCTTCCGGGTGAGGGATCTGGTCCGCGCCGGGACGCCGACGTCCCGGCGTGGACCGACCCGGACACCGGCTACCTGCGCCGTCAGGTCTCCACCCCGATGTTCCCCGCCGACGTCACGGAGGTTCTGTTGCCTGCCGGGGCGCGGGTGCCTTACCCCGCGGCGGCGTACGCGTTCATCGCCCAGCTCCTCTGGGTGCTCGACGGCGAGTTGACCCTGACCGACGGACCCGACACCCATGTCCTGGCGGCGGGCGACACCTTCGAGCTGGGAGCCCCCCTCCCCCGAGTGTTCGCGAACGAGACCACGGCGGGGTGCCGCTACGTCGCGGTCGTGACCCGGCGCGCCGAGCCGTAACGCCATGCCGGCCAGCTCGTGCGTCCGAGGTGCGGCCTTCCGCCTCGGTGCAGCGCACCAGACCTGTATGCGGACAGGCCCAGCACGAGGAACGCGGCGCCCGTCGCGGCAGTGGGGTTGCCGAGCTGAGGCGTGCGCCATCAGGCCGGGCGGACTCCTCGACGGCAGCGATCTGCTGGCGCAGACTGGCGTGCTCGCACCTGAACCGAGATGATCCAGGACGTGGTCGATCCTTGGGGTCCTGACGTCATGCCCGAGCGCGCCCGCCGATCGGAGCGCGGCGGAGGTGGCCGGGCCGGGGCGCTCGTGTTCCTCGCGCTCGTGTTCGGGATCCCCGCCGTGATCGCATACGTCGCGTTCACCCCGCAAAGCGGGCAGCGACTGGCGCGCAGTCTCAACGGGGACGTGATCGACGGCATCGCGGACGACATCCAGGACGTGCAGGGTGAGGTGCAGGATGCCGAGTCCGTGGCCCAGGGCGCGGTGGCGCACCCCCGCTCTCCCCACGACGTGGTCGGTACCTCGTACGATGTCGTGCCGCTGGCCTGGGAGGGCCGCACTGACGACGACTCCGGCGCGCAAGTCGACCTGGCTGTCACCGTCCACGTAGCTCACCAAGACGGCGTCGCGGTGTTCGACGCCGGGAGGTCTTCCGGGAGCCGCACGACCTGCGTCCGGTTGGTGGTGCACCAGTTCGACCCAGACGGAATCGCCGACCACGACCGGATCGACTGCCCCGAACCCATCGCCGCGGCAACACCGCAGCCAACCCCGGTCGCATCTCGGCGCGCTCACCTCGAGACAGGTGTACTCGAGGTCCTCGACGCGCTTCCCGACAGCGCCCCACCCCCGGATGTCGGGCCGGCGGTGTGGGCCGCGCTCGGTGACGACGCCGCGGTCGACGCCGAACGGCACGAGAAGGAGCTCGTCATCGCCGTCCAGGTGCTGGGCACGCGCGACTGCGTGGTGGCAGTCCGGTCCGACGGTGAGGCGGCCTGGCGGTTCACCGACTTCGACCGGATCCTGCTCGAACCGGGAGAACTGGGATGCGACGCCGACCTGTACCTACGACCCGTCACGACACACTGAGGCTGCAATGCTGCAGCTAACTCGCGGTCAGTTCGCGTCGTCATCCCCGTTAGGGAGCGCAGTGTGAGCGCCGCCCGGCGCCTCGAGCGCCAGCGCCGGGGTGGCAGCGGATCAACGGCATGCGCAGCGGGTCGGCGTCGGCATCGCCCGGCGCGCCGTCCGCCAGGGGTTGCGACAGCGGCGCAGCACATCGATCGCGTGCCGCCGCGCCGTCGTCGTGCGGCACGCGCCGGGCAGGTCCCGCACCCCGTCGCGGCTCCAGGTGCGCAGCGCCGTCGCGAACGCCTCCTGCGCGAACTTCTCCGCGAGGACGACGTCGTCACGCCTGCTCGGCGCCGCCGGCCGGCCAGAGCGGATGCACCTCGACCGTGCCGCCGCCCCGGGAGCCAGGGTGCTCGGCGGCGATGGCGAGCGCGGCCTCGAGGTCGGGCGCCTCGATCAGGTCGAACCCGCCGATCACCACTTTCGACTCGGTGAACGGGCCGTCCGACACCAGCGTGCGCCTGTCGCGCACCTGGACGCGGCGCATGTCGGTGGCGGGCCGCAGCCGCTCCCCCAGCACGCGTGAGCCGTCGCCGTCGTGCCGGCGCACCCAGTCCTCGATGTCGGTGTCCGGCTCACGTTCGGGCACGTCAGGCTCGACGACCAGCATCAGGTACCGCATCAGGCCTCCTCATCGTTCGTGCGGGCGAACACCATTGGGCCGAAAAGGGCTACGTCAGCGACGTCGACACCGTCGCCCACGCCGCGGCCCTGCCGCCGCACGTCCGCCCAGTACCGCCGGGCCTCGGGGTCCGATCTCAGGATCGTGTCCAGGAATCGCATCGGTCGCCTCCACATCCTGCACGGCCACCGCGGCCGTGTCATGAGGACGACGAATGGGGACGGCCCGAACCGACACCCGGGGCGAGCTTCCCGTCGCTACGTGACCCCAATGCTCGCGATGCCCTGCACGAAGGTGAGCCGGAAGAGGAGGAAGACCACGAGCAGCGGGTCTACCGCGACGGTCGCGCGGACATCACGGTCCCCCACGGAGAACTGAACAGTACGCGGCCGCGCGAGACGTCATCGCCAAGGCCAGGTCGCACCCGAGGGCGCCGAGGAGCAGGTCAGTCCTGCGCGGCCCGCCACGAACGACGCGCGGCCCGTGACCTGGTCGATCCGGTAGCGGCCGTTCGGGTCCTTCGGGCACCTGCCGAGTCAACCGCACCCCTGGCGAGTGATGCTCAGGTCTGCCGCCAGCACCGGCGGTGACGTTCACGCCCTCTGCACGCGTCGCATCAGAGGTCGCTGTGCCCCTGCGTAAAGACCAGCGTCGTTGACTCCTGGCAGGATTCGCACATGCCAACAGAGATCACGGAGAAGAGGACGCTGTCGGCCTTCCTCGCGGCGCAGCGAGCTAGCGTCCTCGCCATCGTCGACGGGCTCGACACTCAGGCCCTGACGACCCCCGTCCTACCTTCCGGTTGGACGCCCCTCGGGCTAATCGAACATCTGGCGCACGCGGAGAGGCACTGGTTCCAGGAGGTCGTCACCGGAGAGGCCGAACCGGTGCCGTGGACCGATGATCATGCCCCGCTGACGACACCTCGGAGCCCGGAGGTGGTTTTCGCCTTCTACGAGGATCAGTGCCGCCGTTCAGACGCGGTGATCGCCCGCACCCCGTTGTCGGCGCGCCCCTGCGGTAGTCACCCCGAACCGCTGGGCGAAGAGTTCGCCGACCTGCGCGGGATCATCCTGCACGTTGTTGAAGAGACCGCACGGCACGCCGGCCATCTGGACGTCGTGCGCGAACTACTCGATGGCCGAACAGGACTTGGACCTCGCTGAGCGCCCAGCACCGTGCCGATGGCCGCGCCGCCACATCCAGGCGAGAGGATCAGACTCTCGCAACCCAGACTCCGTTCTCACCGGACTGGTCGGTCGATTCCGCTCGCACCCGTCAGTGCGATCGCCGCGGAGGGTTGAGCTCGGCGAGGACGGCAGGCAACTCTCGGCCATGGCCGATTGCGGCGTCGACCACTGTGGCGGCGAGGAAGCGCAGCGGCGTGTTGGTTTCGTTGGATGTCTTGCGCAACCATTCGAACCCGTCCTGAAGGTCGATCCGGAGCGTGGCAGCCACTAGCGCCTTGGCCTGCTCGATGGCAGCCCGGCTAGCCGCCGAGGCGCGGATGGCGGCGGTCGCGGGCGTCCGCGCGGTGCCGGATCACTTCGGTGACGTCGACGAAGAACCCGACGAGACCGACCACCTGCCCCGCGGCGTCGCGAACACCCTCGCCGACCAAGGCGAGCGTCTTCTCCTCGCCGCGGGCGTCCATGATCTGGTGCACGCTGCTGAACGGCGCGCCGTGCACCTGCGCCTGACGCAACATCCGGTGGACGCGATTCCGGTCCTCGGTGTGCTTGTGCGCCAGGAGCAGCGCCGTCGTCGGGACCACCTCATGCGGCTCGAAGCCGTGCAGCCGGTAGGCGGCGTCGGACCACCATCAGCGGTCCTCGTGCATGTCGTACCGGAAACGGCCGATCTGCTGACGCTCCATCTCGACCAGCTCGGCGTCGATCTGCCGCGGATCTGGTGTCATCACGTTCTCCCGACGTGCTCGCGCCGTCCCGAGGTTAAGACCGCACATGACTTCTCGACCGTAGCCCCTTCGTCCTGCGCTCGTCCCGCGGCTGAAGACGTGCTCGAGCAGTGGCGTGCACGAGCAGGTCGCGGGCAGCATGACGAGGTGGCCTGGCGGTGCTCAGGGCCCGCCGGTCACGGGTCGGGTGTCCAGCAGCGCGGCGCTCGGCACAACCCCGAGCGGACCCACCTGGCCAACACGGCTGTCCGTGCGCCCGGTGGTCGCGTCTGGAGGAGGAACGGATGAGCGTCACGGAGCGAAACAGCCCCCTGCCGCCCGCGGGCGAGGGCAAGGGCGTCTGGCTGGCGACACTCGAGAAGGGCGCGAAGGTCTTACAGGACACCGCGCCGCTGAAGAAGTTCGACGTGTACGTCGTCGGCTTTCACCTGGCCAAGGAAGACCCGATGATGCAGATGGAGGCCCATCACTACTGCCGGGTCGTGAACGACGACTTCATCCAGGCGGTCATCTTCGACGGCAACACGCCCGAGGCGAACCTCATCGGCATCGAGTACATCGTCTCCGAGCGCCTGTTCCAGAGTCTTCCTGCCGAGGAGCGCCCCTCCTGGCACCCGCACAACTTCGAGTTGCTGTCGGGGCAGCTGGTGGCTCCGGGGTTGCCCGCGGTTGCCGAAAAGGCACTGATGAAGCGGCTGATGAACAGCTACGGCAAGACGTGGCATACCTGGCACACCGGGCGCCACGACACCGGCGGAGGACACGACCTGCCGCTGGGCGACCCCGTGCTGATGTGGTCGTTCAACCGGGAAGGGGAATGCGATCCGGGCCTCGAGCAGGATCGTGAGGTCGCCATGAGCCTGGACACGGCGGCCACCCAGGGCCAGCGCCGAGATCTCATCGATCTGGCTCACCCGCAGGAGGGCGTCGACACCCTCAGGGACAAGTTCACCGGCACCACCCCGATGCCCGGGGTCCGCGATGTCAGCGACCACGGGAGCGAACCGTCCTCCGCGTAGCGCGGGGCTGGATCGGCCGGGCGTGGCGAAGGGGCCTGCAGAACGCGGGGTTGTGACGAGAGTCCTGGGCGCCCTTCTGTCTCGACCGTACGTCCGGGTCGAGCCTGCCCGCACCCATCGGGCCGAGCCACAACTGGTGCGGCCTCGCTCCGGGCTCGATCGGCATCATCGGGTCCGCTGATGCAGAGGTCCAGCGGACGGCGGCGGTCCCTTAGTGGGCCCCGAGCTCGCGGGCCCGCACCACCGCTTCGGCGACCGGGCCTGTCCAGGGATCGCCGTGGCCGGGAAGCAGGGTGCCGGCGCCTGTGGCGGCGAGGTCGTCAAGGGACCGCATGGCTTGGCCACTGTCGGCGGTGGCCGCGCCGGCGATGATCTGTGCTCCGCGCCTTCCCGTGTACGGGTCGAGTGTGACCAGCGCGTCGCCGGTGAACAGCACGTCCCGCTCCGGCAGATGCAGTGCGCAGTGTCCGGGCGTGTGGCCCGGGGTGAATACGACGCGGGGTGAGCCCGGCACGGGGAGCACGGCGCCCGGCTCGACGGGCCGCGTCCCGTGCACCCCGGGCACCCGCAGCGCGCCCCCACCGACCATGGCTGCCAGGATCCGCATCGAGGCCGGGTAGCGCAGCGGGTACCAGGCCCGCATGTTCTCGTGCGCGTACCGATAGGGGTGGGCGGCGACCTCGACGTCGTCCCGGTGCAGCCAGAGCGGTACGCCGAGCACGGACTGTGCGCGGGCAGCCGAACCGGTGTGGTCGAAGTGCGCGTGCGTCAGCACCACGGCCACGACGTCGGACGGGCGCCGGCCGAGCCGGCGCAGCGCCGCGCCCAGCAGGTTCCAGGTGCCGGGCAGGCCGGTGTCGATCACGGTGACCCGCTTGTCTTCGTCCGTGATGAGGTAGACGTTGACGAAGGCGTGCTCCAGGCGGTGCACGCCGTCGGCCACCTCGGTCACCTCGGCATCGCGGGGCCGGTCAGCCCGCATCGGCCAACGCCCCGGCGACGGCGCCAGGCAGCTTCTCCTCCAGGAACCGGGCCATGGCCTCCTCCTCCTGCAGGATGACCGTGAGCCGGGACGCTACGTCGTCCTCGCCGATGCTCTGGCAGGCGTCGATGAGGGCGCGGTAGCAGGCGATCTCGAAGTGTTCGGCGGCGTAGTCGGCCAGGGCGTTCTTGAGCATCGTGTCGCCCATCGGCCGGTTAGCCATGCCCTGCATGGCGCCGAACATCGAGCCGAACGCACTCTTGGCGCCCGAGACGGACCCGCCGAGCGCCTCGATGCAGCCTTCCACCGTCTGGGCCTGCCGGCGAGTCTCCTGCACGTGCTGCTCGATGCGGGAACGGACCTCGGGGTCATCCTCGGCGTCCTTCGCGTGCCGCACCAGGGTCTCCTCCAGCGCCTGCTCCATCGCGTACGCGTCGTTCAACCAGGCGATGACCTTCTCGCGCGCGTCCATGTCGGACCTCCACATTCTTACGTCGCCTTCAGGCGACGATTGCCTGGTAGCCACGCCTCTGGACCGCAACTCCACGCTAGCGAGAGTGCGGGTGCTCGCATCCTTCTTGGCGGGCTGCTGTGCTCGGTGCTGGCGGTGGCTCCTGCGACCAGCCGGGTCATTCATCGGGGGGGGGGAACACGACCCTGACGCCGGCACATCTCGATACCCACACCATGCCGCTCGAGGACGGGCCCAACGGATACGCACCTCGCCCTGGCGGGCGATGGCCACGATGTCGTCACGGAACTCCTTGGGATGGGGTCTGGGCACGGTGAACATCCTTCCAGCGGTACCCGCAGGCACCACAGTCAGGTGTCACCTATCCGTGCAGCAGTCCCCCAAGCCCAAGCACCACAGCCCGAGAAAACGACAGCCACGACCGACTCCGCCGCGACAAGATCGACAAGACCGGCTGCGTCACCCTGCGCATCGCCGGCAAGCTACGCCACATCGGCATCGGACGACCCCACGCAGGAACCCACGTCCTGCTCCTGATCCACGACCACGACGTGCGCATCATCAACGCCGCCACCGGCGAGATCCTGCGTGAGCTCACCATCGACCTCACCCGCCACTACCAGCCACGCGGCACCAACACGCAGAAATAACGATGGCCCGAACCCACATTTCGTGGGTCCGGGCCATCCCGATGTCCTGAGACATCACACACGGTCGGGCTGACAGGATTTGAACCTGCGACCCCTTGGTGGAGATTCGGTTGATGCGGCCGACCTCTTGACCTGCAGGAAATCGCGCTGACCTGCATCGATGGTCCGTCGCAGATGCCTTCGTGGTGGTCGCTGATAGGCGTCCATGGGCCTTGGTTGTCGTTGTTCTTGGACACTTTTTGGACACCACGGCAGGAGGCGCTCCGCCAGGCGGCGATCGACGATCCCGCCCCCTTCGGCCGTTCCGGCGGACCCCTGCATGACAGCGCGAGGGATGTCCTCGGAGCCTGCGCGGGAGGGGACGGTGAGCATGTCTTGGATGCTAGCGACTCGCCCGTAGGGAGTCGCATCCAGAAGCGGGCGTCGGCGATGATCACCCGACGCACGTCCTTCCACGTGCCGCCGTCACGTGTCGGCGGCACGTTCTGGCAGCCCTCGCCCATGACGCGCTCCCGATGCGATGCTGTGCCGATGTCGACGTGCCAGCGCAGATCGCATGAACGCGCCGCTGCACCTTGCACGAACCCGGGCGCGGCGCACGGCGTGCAACGTAGGTTGCATCACTCCCTGGTCGGCACGAGCACCCAGGCGATCTCAAGGACCATGGTTCCGCCGACCGTCGATCGACAGCGCACTCGGCCGTAGCAGAAGCCCCGCCGGAGGTTCTGCACCGGCGGAGGTTCTGAACTGGGTTTTTGAGCGGCGTGTCGCCGGCGCGGCAGGCGCGCGCGGTCGCCGCGTCAGAAGCGGTCGGTTTTGAGCGGCCAGCAGGGCTTGTAGGAAGACGCAGACGAGGTGGTCGTCGCCGCTCCGCTAGATACCCCTATGGGGTATAGTCGCTCGCCGTGCTGCCCTCGTCTGGACCGGACGGGCTGGCGGCGGTCTAAGACGACGACGCGGCCGGTGCGCCGTGAACGGGAGGAAGGCGTGGCCAAGAACCAGTCGGCGACGACGCAGCGCGGGGCTCTGGTGGCTCTCCTGGTGATCGCGACCGCACAGCTGATGCTCGTGCTCGACGACTCGATCGTGAACATCGCGCTGCCGAGCATTCAGGCCGAGCTCGGCGTCGAGGCTGTCGATCTGCCGTGGGTCGTCAACGCCTACATCCTGGCGTTCGGCGCGCTGCTGCTGCTCGGTGGCCGGGTCGGGGACCTGTGGGGCCGGCGCCGCACCCTGCAGGTCGGCATCGCGGTGTTCGTTTTGGCGTCTCTGGTCGGCGGCTTCGGGCAGACGACGGCGATGCTCGTCGTCGCCCGCGCCGTACAGGGCATCGGCGCTGCGATGGCCGCCCCGAACGCCCTCGCGCTGATCGCCACGACTTTCTCCGAGCGCTCGATGCGCGACAAGGCGCTCTCGCTCTACGGGGCGATGTCTGGGCTCGGCATCATCCTGGGGCTGCTGCTCGGTGGCGTGCTCACCGAAACCCTCGGCTGGCGGTGGGTCTTCTTCATCAACGTCCCCATCGGGCTCCTGGTGCTGCTCGGCAGCCGCACCCTCGTGGCCGCCGACCGTCACCACGGCCGCGTCGGTGTGCTGGGCGCCGTCCTGGGCACCGCAGGCATGGTCAGTCTCGTCTACGCCATCACTCGGTTCGGTGAAGAGGGTCTCGGCGACCCGGTCGCGGTCGGCCTCGTCGTCGCCGCAGGCGTTCTGCTGACGGTGTTCGTCCTCAGCCAGGCCCGCAGCCGGAACCCGCTGCTGCCGCTGAGCCTGTTCCGCGACCGCAACCGCACCGGCGCCTACCTGACCATGCTGCTGCTCGCGATCGGCCCGATGGGCACGTTCTACGTCATCACCCTGCACCTGCAGCAGGTCCAGCACTACAGCCCGCTACAGACCGGGCTCGCCTGGCTGCCCTTCGCCCTCGGCATCGTGGTCGGCGCCGGGATCGCGCCGAAGCTGCTGCTGCGCATCGCGCCACGCTACGTCGCCGCGGCCGCCGGTCTGCTCGGCGCCGCTGCCGCACTCTGGTTCTCAACGATCACCGTCGACACCGGGTACTGGCTGCTCCTCGCCCCCGCGATGTTCGTCCTCGCGCTCGGGTTCGGTCTCGGGGTCCTGACCCTGACCCAGGCCGCGGTCTACCGCGTCGATCCCGACAAGGCCGGTATCGCCTCCGCGCTGCTGAACTCCGCTCAGCAGATCGGCGTCGCGCTCGGGCTCGCGCTGCTCGCCGGCGTGGCAGCCACCGTCACCGCCCGCCCGGACAACGCCACCCTGCCCACCGACCAGGCACTGGTCGCCGGCTACAGCACCGCCCTGACCGTCGCGGCGGGCCTGCTCCTCGCCGCCGCCCTCCTCGCACTCGTTCTCCTGCGCGAGCAGCGGGCAAGCGCGACCGACCGGAACGACTGAGGCACGAGGCGGTGCTCTGGCCGCCTCGCCCCGGGTGGTTTCGAAACTGCCAGAACCCGATTCTGGTGCGACCCAGAATCGATTCTGACGGCGTGCGCCGAATAGGAATTACGCCGCACGCGCCGCTTGAGGGTAGTCCCAGTGGGCACGCCTCCTCTGCGCGGGCATACGAGCCGATCAGGCAGGCAGGGTGCGGGCATCGAAGCGGCGTCGATACTCCGACGGTGACGTCGCGAACGCAGCGGCGAAGTTCTGGCGCAGCGTGACAGCGTTGCCGAATCCGCAGACCCTCGCCACATGCTCTACCGGGAGATCGGTGGACTCGAGGACACGGCGGGCTTCGTCGAGGCGGCGCGCACGCACCCATGCGGCCGGCGTGGCTCCCGTCGACGCGTGGAACGCCCGGATGAAGGTTCGTCGGCTCATGTGCGCGACCTTGGCCAGATGGTCAGTGGTCAAAGCCTGATCCAAGTGCTCTAGCGCCCATTCCAGGACGCGGGACATGGGGTCCTCGGAAGGACGCGGCGGCAGGGGCCGGTCGATGTACTGCGCCTGCCCGCCCTCTCGGTGTGGGGCTACGACGAGGTTGCGCGCGATTTGGTTGGCGGAAGCCGCTCCGAGCCGGCCGCGCACCAGATGTAAGCACGCGTCGATCGCCGAAGCGGTACCGGCGGAGGTGAGCACGTCACCGTGGTCGATGTACAGGACAGAGGGATCGATGGTGACGTCTGGATGCCGGTCTGCCAGTGCGTCGACCGCCTGCCAGTGCGTCACGGCCGTACGACCCGACAGCAGCCCAGCATCCACGACGGCGACGGCGCCGAGGCAAAGGCCAGCGACGGTCGCGCCGCGAGCGTGTGCACGCTGCAACGCCCGCCGGAGCATCGGGGCGACGGACCGGGCATCTTCGTGCCAGGAAGGCAGCACCACGACGTCAGCGTCTTCAGCAGCGCTAAGCCCGGCCACGCCCGATATTGCGTAGCCCTCAGCGGTACGAACCGACCCGGCCCGGTCGGAGAACAGAACGGTCTCCCAGGGTCCGAGGCCCTGTCGCGCCACCTCCCCGAACACGAGCTGCGGGACGGCGAGGTGGAACATCGTGATGCCGTCGAAGGCATAGACGGCGATGCGGAAGCGGTCGGCAAGCGTTGGCACGTATCCATCGTAAGCGTGCACGCGTGCCAATGGTGCGCACCGGCGTCGGCGGTGAGGATCGATCAGGCGCCCAGTCCATGGCGCCTCACCGACCCTCTGAGGAGTTCTCACCCATGACCACCCCGCGCCGTGCCCTCGTCCTCGTCGACGTGCAGCAGGAGTACTTCGGCGGCCCGCTGGAGATCCAGTACCCGCCCCACGACACGTCACTGCCGCAGATCGCCCGTGCTATCGACGCCGCCGCCGCCGCAGGCATCCCGGTCGTCGCGGTGCAGCACACCGTGGGCGAGGGTGCGCCGGTTTTCGACCCCACTTCTGAGGGCTTCCGACTTCACCCTGAGGTCGAGGGCCGCCGATCTGGCGACTGGAAGTCGGTGGTCAAGCAGTACGGCACCGTCTTCGCCGGCACGGACCTGCTCGCCTGGCTGCGAGAGCGGGACATCGACACCATCACCCTGGTCGGCTACATGACGAACAACTGCATCATCAGCTCGGCTGCGGAGGCAGAGACGCACGAGTTGTCCGCTGAAGTGCTCTCTGATGCGACCGGCGCCGTGAACATCGCCAACGACGCTGGCTTCGCCGACGCAATGGCCGTGCACACGACCCTGCTGACGGTGCTCAACTCGAACTGGGCAGCGGTCGCCGACACCACCGCCTGGATCGACGCCGTCACTGCCGGCCAGCCGCTGCCAAAGAGCGACCTCGGCACCTCCGCTGTCATCGGTGCGCAGCGCGCCGCACGCTGAGTGCTGGTACACGCGCGCGCCGCCCCCGGCAACGGATGGGCTGCTGAGAGGTAGTGCGCGGGAAGACTGACGCCCAGTCGTGACCGTCGAGGGCGCCGGAATCAGCGGAGCCGTCTGCCCGGCAGACACGCACCTGAGTAGAACGGAGCCGGGCCGATACGGAGGCCCCTGCGCATCGGCCGGCTCCGCTCGTCAGTGTCCGGTGCCGAGGTTGCCGGCGAGGCGCTCCAGGCGCTGGACGCTGTCGGGGTTGAGGCCGCGGAACTCGACGGTCTTTCCGTGCTGGGCGTACTTGTGCTGGACGGCATCGAGGGCGGCGACCGTGGACGCGTCCCACACGTGGGCGTTCGACATGTCGATGACGACGCGGTGCGGGTCGGCGGTGTAGTCGAACTGGTAGACGAGGTCGTTCGAGGAGGCGAAGAACAGCTCGCCGTCGACGGCGTACACACGCTCGTCGTCGGCGTCGTCCGCGTCCAGACGGGTGACGGTCGTCAGGTGGGACACCCGTTGCAGGAAAAGGATCGCTGCGACCACGACCCCGACGAGGACGCCGTAGGCGAGGTTGTGGGTGGCAACGGTGACGACGACGGTGGCGAGCATGACCGCGGTCTCGGACTTCGGCATGCGCTTGAGGGTGGCCGGCTTGATGGAGTGCCAGTCGAACGTGCCCACCGACACCATGATCATCACGGCCACGAGCGCGGCCATCGGGATGGTCGCGACCACGTCGCCGAACCCGACCACCAGGGCCAGCAGGAACGTGCCGGCGAGGAACGTCGACAGGCGCGTGCGGGCACCGGAGGCCTTCACATTGATCATCGTCTGGCCGATCATGGCGCACCCGCCCATGCCGCCGAAGAATCCGGTGACGACGTTCGCGACGCCCTGGCCCCAGGTCTCGCGGGTCTTGTTCGAGTGGGTGTCGGTGATGTCGTCGACAAGCTTGGCCGTCAGAAGGGACTCGATGATGCCGACCAGGGCCATCGCGAGGGCGAACGGCGCGATGATCTGCAGCGTCTCGAGGTTCAGCGGCACGTCCGGGAAGAACAGCGACGGCAACGAGTCGGGCAGCGCTCCTTCGTCGCCGACGGTCGGGACGTTGATCGCCGCGGCGACGGTGGCGGCGGTGAGCAGCACGATCGCGACCAGCGGGGCGGGGATGACCTTGGTCCAGCGCGGCAGGAGCACCATGACAACCAGGCCGACCACGACCAGGCCGTAGATCAGCCACCGGTTGTCGCCGGTGACCTTGTCACCGAACAGGTGCGGCAGCTGGGAGGTGAAGATGAGGATCGCCAGGGCGTTGACGAAGCCCACCATCACCGAGCGCGGGATGAACCGCATGAGCTTGGCCACGCCGACCAGGCCGAGGACGACCTGAAAGACGCCGGCCAGGATCACGGTGGCGATGAAGTACTCGATCCCGTAGTCGCGCGCGACCGGCGCGATGACGAGCGCGACCGCGCCAGTCGCGGCGGAGATCATCGCGGGGCGTCCGCCGACGAACGAGATCGTCACAGCCATCGTGAACGCCGCGAACAGGCCGATGCGCGGGTCCACACCCGCGATGATCGAGAACGCGATGGCCTCGGGGATCAGAGCGAGCGCGACGACGAGGCCCGCCAGGACCTCGGTCCGCAGGGTCTTGACCGAGCTGAACGCGGCCCGGAACGACCCCGAAGCGGTGGCCTCAGGAGCACCCGTGACAGGCACGGGCTGCGGGGCAGGGTCGGGCAGGGAGGCGCAGGTTTCTTCAGACACGCAGCATTCCTTCAAGGAGCGGGGGCGCGCACGCCCCGAGACCCGGTCGCGAGACGAGGTCCGGATGGACAGGACTGAGCACGCGACGCTGCGCACGGAAGCTTGTAGGTGGCACCGGCCCTCCGCAGTCAGGCGGGAGACGAAGGGCCGGGCCAGCGGCGACTCTACCTTAACGTGAGGGTAGAGTTATGGCCTTGGTCCAGTCGAGGAGAATCGGGTCATGAGCGAGCGCAGCACGGCCACTACCGCGGAAGCCACCATGCACATCGGCGCGGTGGCCGACCGCACCGGCCTGTCCCTGCGCACCCTGCGCCACTACGACGACGTCGGCCTCCTGCGACCCTCCGGCCGCTCCGACGGCGGCTTCCGTCTCTACACCGAGCAGGACGTCGACCGCCTCCTGGTCATCCGCCGGATGAAGCCCCTCGGCTTCACCTTGGAGGAGATGAGCGATTTGCTCGACCTCGTCGACCGGCTCGATGACCCTGACGCCGTCGGACGTGACGACGCCCGCGCCCGCCTCGCTGGCTATGTCGCCCGAGCCGAAGAGCGCCGCGCCGACCTGGCGCGCAAGCTCGGCATGGCCGACGAGTTCATCGAGCTACTCCGCGGTCGCGCCCACTGACGCGCGCACAAAACGCCCGATTCTGAACCGTCCAAAGCCGGCTCGTAACGGCCACAGAATCGGTCGGTTTCGACCACAGGTGCGTCGGCGCCAGGCGCTATCTTCTCGGCATGACGAACGGTCCTGACCGCGACGAAACCTCGGGCGGCGAAGAGTAAGTGCCGGAACTTGCGAAGGCGACTCGATCGATCATCGCGGCGGCCGGCGACCGCGGCCTGCAGTCCACGAAGCTCAGCGCCCTCGCGGCGGCCGGACTCGACCGCGGCCTGCAGTCCACGAAGCTCAGCGCCCTCGCCGCGG
>NZ_JBHVBO010000101.1:0-15201 GCF_042668085.1 Isoptericola sp. NPDC057391
GCGAACGGGGCCACGATCGCACCCACAACGTCAGGGGTCGCCGGGGTCGGGTTCGTCCAGCTCCGCGGCGATCATCTCGACGATGGTGTCCACCGTGACGCCGGGCCCGTTGCTCAGCTCGCCGATCTTCTCGCGGTCCTTGAGCACCACGATGCGGTCGGCGAGGCGCACCACCTCCTCCAGCTGGGAGGAGATGAAGACGACGGCGACGCCCTCGCCCGCGAGGCGCGCCACGCGGCGCTGGATCTCGAGCTTGGCGGCGATGTCGATGCCGCGTGTCGGCTCGTCGAGGACGAGGACGTGCGGCCGCGTGGCCAGCAGCCGGGCGAGCAGCACCTTCTGCTGCGTGCCCCCGGACAGCTCGCCGGCCGGGCGGTCCAGGTCGTCGGGCGACAGGTGCAGGGCGTCGAGGTAGGTGTCGACGACGGCGTCCTGCTCGCCGCGCGAGAGCGGCCGCGACCAGCCGCGCAGCGCCTGCAGCGCCAGGACGATGTTCTCCCGCACCGTGAGCCCCGCGACGATGCCGTCGTCCCGGACGTTCTCGCTCGACATCGCGATCCGGGACCGCAGGGCCGCCGCCGGGCTGCGCAGCTGCACCCGCACGCCGTCGAGCCAGAGCTCGCCGCGGTCGGCGCGCTCCGCCCCGCTCATCAGCCGGGCGAGCTCGGTGCGCCCGGAGCCGCGCAGCCCCGCGAGGCCCACGACCTCGCCCCGGGACAGCTCCAGGTCGGTCGGCTCGAGGACGCCCTGGCGCCCCAGGGCCGCTGCCCGCAGGGTCGGCTCGCCCGTGGCCGCGTAGTGGTGCGCGAGCCGCTGCGAGTGCAGCGCCTGGAGCGCGTCGATGTCCTCGCCGAGCATCTTGGAGATCACCTCGGCGCGCTCGACGTCCGCGGTCCGGAACTCCGCGACGACGCGGCCGCCCCGCAGCACCGTCATCCGGTCGCTCACCTCGAAGACCTGCTCGAGGAAGTGCGAGACGAACAGCACCGCGACGCCCTGGTCGCAGAGGCGCCGCACCACGCCGAGCAGGCGGGCGGCCTCGTCCGCGTCGAGGCTCGACGTCGGCTCGTCGAGCACGAGCACGCGCGGCTCGAGCACGATCGCCCGCGCCACCGCCACGAGCTGCTTGGTCGCGGGCGACAGCACCGACAGCGGGGCGCGCGGGTCGATGTCCTCGATCCCCAGCGTGGCGAGGGCGGCCGACGCGCGCGCCCTCGTCCGGCCCCAGTCGATGCCGAACCAGCCGCGCACCTCGTGGCCGATCATCACGTTCTCGGCGACGGTCAGGTGCGGGCTCAGGTGCGTCTCCTGGAAGACGGTCGCGATGCCGTCGGCGCGGCTGCGCGCGACGCTCGTCGGCGTCGTGGGGGCGCCGTCGACCACGACCGTCCCCGCCAGGATCGGCAGCGTCCCGGTGAGCGCGCCGATGAGCGTCGACTTGCCCGCGCCGTTCTCCCCCATGAGCGCGTGCACCTCGCCGGGCCGGAGCACGAGGTCCACGTCGTCCAGCACCCGCACCCCCGAGCGCTCCACGGTGATCCCGCGCATCTCCACCACCGGGGCCGGCACCCCGGGCCGCGAGGTCATCCGCCGGCCTTCCGGGGCGGGGCGCTCGACGCCCGGGCGACGAGCTCCGCGGGGATCTTCGTGACCGTCGGGATCTCCTCCTCCTCGATCGCGGCCCGCAGGACGTCGACGACGGAGACGCCCAGGGCGTGGAAGTTCTGCCGCACGGTCGTCAGCGGGGGGATGACGTGGCGCGCCAGGGGGATGTCGTCGAACCCGACGACGCTCACGTCGTCCGGCACCGAGAAGCCCCGGTCGTGCAGGCCGTGCACGAGGCCGACCGCCATGTCGTCGTTCGCGGCGAAGATCGCCGTGTACTCCGGGAGCTCGCGGATCCCGCGCGCGAAGTCGTAGGCGAAGTCGGCCGTCCAGTCCCCGACGACGATGGGGCGCTCGCGCAGCCCCCACGACTTCGCCCGGGCGTGGAAGGACCGCTCGCGCGTGCGGGCGTCGAGCCAGTCGAGCGGGCCGGCGAGGTGCAGGATGTCGCGGTGCCCGAGCGAGACGAGGTGGTCGACCGCCAGCACCGTCCCCGCCTGCTGGTCGACGGTCACGGTGAGGAACGTCGGGTCCTTGTCCGGCTTGACCACGAGCACCGGCACGCCGACGGCGATGCGGCGCAGCGCGGCGATCGACGACGACCGGGGCGCCACGACGCAGAGGGCGTCGACCCCCTGCGCGATGAGGTGGTCGACCCCTTCCTGCGGGGTGATCTCCTCCCCCGCCCGCAGCAGCACGGAGGTCACCACGTACCCGGACGCGCGGGCGGCGGACTCGACGGCGTACAGCGTGCTGGTCGGGCCGAACGTCGCCGCGCTCTCCACGAGGACGCCGATGCGTCGGCTGCGCTGGGTGGCCAGCGCCCGGGCCGTCATGTTCGGCCGGTAGCCGAGCTGCTCGATGGCCTCCTCGACGCGGCGCCGGGTGGCCTCCCGGATGTTCGGGTGGTCGTTGAGGACCCGCGACACCGTCATGTGCGAGACGCCGGCGAGCTGCGCGACCTGCCGGATGTTCGGCTTGTCGGCGGCGGGACTCGCCATGCGGGGCCTCCACGGGATGCGTCCACCGGCCGGCCCGGCGGCTCGGCGGCGTCAGCCTACCGAACCGCCGGCCGCTCGCCGGTGGTCGTGCTCAGAGCCCCTGGGCGAGGCGGTAGTACACCTGGTTCCAGCGCACCTGGTCGGCGAAGCCGCGGCGCGTGGTGTCCTCGTCGATGACGAGCAGCTCGGTGCGCGCGATGTTCGCGAACACCTCGAACGCCTCGACGCCCGCCGCCGTCGACATCACGGTGTGGTGCGCGCCGCCGGCCGTGAGCCACGCCTCGGCGGAGGTGGTGAAGTCGGGGCGCGGCGCCCAGACGGCGCGGGCGACGGGCAGGTTCGGCAGGTCCTGCGTCGGCGGGACGACGTCCACGACGTTCGCGGTGAGGCGGAAGCGGTCGCGCATGTCGGCGAGCGAGACGACGACGGCGCCCTCGGTCCCGTCGGCGTCGAACACCATGCGGACCGGGTCTTCCTTGCCGCCGATGCCGAGCGGGTGGATCTCCACGCGGGGCTTCGACGTCGTGAGGGACGGGCAGACCTCGAGCATGTGGGCGCCGAGGATGAGCTCGGAGCCGGGCGTGAGGTCGTAGGTGTAGTCCTCCATGAGCGAGGCGCCGCCGGGCAGGCCCTCGCCCATGACCTTCGCGGCGCGCACCAGGACGGCGGTCTTCCAGTCGCCCTCGGCGCCGAACCCGTAGCCCTTGCTCATGAGGCGCTGGACGGCGATGCCGGGCAGCTGGCGCAGGGCGCCGAGGTCCTCGAAGTTCGTGGTGAACGCCTTGGCGCCGCGCTCGACGAGGAACGCCTCCATGGCGTTCTCCTGACGGGCCGCGTAGCGCAGCGACTCGTGCCGCTCGCCGCCCTTCCGCAGCTCGGGGACGACGTCGTAGAGCTCCTCGTACTCGGCGACGAGCGCGTCGACCGCGGCGTCGTCCACGGCGTCGACGGCCGCGACGAGGTCGTTGACGCCCCACGTGTTCACGGAGACGCCGAAGCGCAGCTCGGCCTCGGTCTTGTCGCCCTCGGTGACGGCGACGTTGCGCATGTTGTCGCCGAAGCGCACCAGCTTCAGCTCGTGCGTGGCGGCCCAGCCCGCGGCCCCGCGCACCCAGGTGCCGACGCGGCGGGTCACGGCCGGGTTCGACACGTGCCCGACGACGGTGGTGCGCGCGACGCCCAGGCGCGTGGCCAGGTAGGCGTACTCGCGGTCGCCGTGCGCGGCCTGGTTGAGGTTCATGAAGTCGAAGTCGATGTCCGCCCACGGCAGCTCGACGTTCGCCTGCGTGTGCAGGTGCAGCAGCGGCTTGCGCAGCGCGTCGAGGCCCGAGATCCACATCTTGGCCGGGCTGAACGTGTGCATCCACGTGATGACGCCGAGCACCTTGTCGTCCGCGTTCGCGTCGAGCATCGCCCGGCGGATGGAGCCGGCGTCCTTGAGCACGGGCTTCCACACGACCTTCGCGGGCACGTCGGACGAGATGTCCAGGGCCCGCGCGACCTCCTGCGACTGCGCCGCGACCTGCTCCAGCGTCTCGGGCCCGTACAGGTCCTGGCTGCCGGTGAAGAACCAGACCTCGCGGTCGGCGTACGGCTTGCTCATGGGTGTCCTCTCTGGATCAGTCTGGTTCAGGGCTGCTCGGTCGCGCCGCCGGCTCAGTGCTGGCCGTAGACGTTCTGGTAGCGGGCATAGAGCGAGTCCACGTGCTCCTGCGCGATCGGCAGCGGCTCGCCGAGCTGGCGCGACACGTGCACGGTGCGCGCCACCTCCTCGCACATGACGGCGGCCTTGACGGCGGCGCGCGCATCCTTGCCGATGGTGAACGGTCCGTGGTTGCGCATGAGCACGGCGGGGCTGCGCGAGCCGGAGAGGGTCTCGACGATGCCGCGGCCGATCGAGTCGTCGCCGATGATCGCGAACGGGCCCACGGGGATGGGCCCGCCGAACTCGTCGGCCATCATCGTGAGCACGCAGGGGATCTCCTCCGCGCGGGCGGCCCACGCCGTCGCGTACGTGGAGTGCGTGTGCACGACGCCGCCCACCTCGGGCATGTGCGCGTACACGTAGGCGTGCGCAGCGGTGTCCGACGACGGCGACCGGTCGCCCTCGACGAGGTTGGCGTCCAGGTCGCACACCACCATCGACTCCGGGGTGATGTCGTCGTAGGCGACGCCGGACGGCTTGATGACCAGGAGGTCGCCCGAGCCGTCGGGGGTGCTGTCGTCCCGGACGCGCTCGGACACGTTGCCGGCGGTCCACACGACCAGCTCCCAGCGGGGCAGCTCGGCGTGCAGGGCCGCGACCTTCTCCTTGGCGGCGTCGACGGCCCCGCGCAGGTGCGCGGGGACCTCGGTGAGGGTGCTCATGGGCTTCTCCAGTGCGGGGGGGCGGGTCGTCGACGAGGGGGTGTCGTCAGAGGGCTGCGGTGGCGGCACGCTCGACCGCGAGGCCGGCGGAGTACCGCTCGAGGTAGGCGGCGAAGCCCGCCACGTCGTCGGCGTCCGGCTCGGCGACGTCGAGCCGGGCGTCGGCGAAGACCCGCTCGGCCAGGTACGCGTCGAGGGCGGGCGCGGCGCCGTCGGCCCCGCCCTCCGCGCGGGCCCGGGCGAACGCGGCCAGGACGGCGATGCCCCAGGCGCCGCCCTCCCCCGCCGTCTGCCCGACGGCGACCGGGGCGTCGATCGCGCCGGCGAGCAGGCGCTGGGCCACGCCCGCGGTCTTGAACAGGCCGCCGTGCGCGAACATCGTGTCGATCGCGACGCCCTCGCCGTGCAGCACGCGCATGCCGAGCGCGAGCGTGCCGAACACGCCGTAGAGCTGCGTGCGCGCGAAGTTCGCGAGCGTGAGGCGGCTGTCGGGGGTGCGCACGACGAGCGGGCGGCCCTCGTCGAGGCCGGTGATGGGCTCGCCGGCGAGGTAGTTGTACGCGAGCAGGCCGCCGCCGTCGGGGGCGCCGTCGAGCGCGGCCCGGAAGAGCGCGCCGAAGACGGCGTCGGGCTCGGCCGGCCGGCCGAGCGCGGCCGCGAACTGGCCGAAGACGCCGGCCCACGCGTCGAGCTCGCTGGCGCCGTTGTTGCAGTGCACCATCGCGACGAGGTCTCCCGCCGGCGTGGTGACGAGGTCGAGCTCGTGGTGCACGGAGGTCAGCGGCTTCTCGAGCACGACCATCGCGAAGATCGACGTGCCCGCGCTGATGTTGCCGGTGCGCGGCGCGACGGAGTTGGTCGCCACCATGCCGGTGCCGGCGTCGCCCTCGGGCGGGCAGAGGAGCACGCCGGGCTGCAGGGTGCCCGTGGGGTCCAGCAGCGCGGCGCCCTCGGGGGTGAGCCGGCCCGCGTCCTCGCCCGCGGTGAGCACCTGCGGCAGCAGGCCCTCGACCTGCAGGCCGGGGCGCTTGGCGGCGGCGAGGTGCCGGAACTGCTCCAGCATCCGCGCGTCGTAGTCGCCCGTGGCGGGGTCGATCGGGAACATGCCCGAGGCGTCGCCGACGCCGAGCACGTGCCGGCCCGTCAGGGCCCGGTGCACGTAGCCGGCCAGCGTGGTGAACGACGCGACCTGCGGCACGTGCGGCTCGTCGTCGAGGATCGCCTGGTAGAGGTGGGCGATCGACCAGCGCAGCGGGATGTTGTGCCCGAAGAGCGCGGACAGCTCCGCGGCGGCCTGCCCGGTGTTCGTGTTGCGCCAGGTGCGGAACGGCACGAGCAGCTCGCCGTCGGCGTCGAACGGCAGGTAGCCGTGCATCATCGCCGAGACGCCGAGCCCGGCGTAGACGGTGGGGCGCACGCCGTAGCGCTGCTCGACGTCGGCCACGAGCGCGGCGTAGGCGCCCTGTAGCCCCGCGTGCACGGCGTCGAGCGCGTAGGTCCAGACACCGTCGACGAGCTCGTTCTCCCACGCGTGCGAGCCGCTCGCGAGCGGCGTGTGGTCCGGCCCGATCAGGCACGCCTTGATGTTGGTGGAGCCGAGCTCGATGCCCAACGAGGCGCGGCCCCCGGCGATCGCCTCCCGGATCGCGGACGTGCCGTCCGGCTGCGCCGCCTGCGTCATCGTTGCTCCGTCCCTGCCCGGCCGTCCCGGGCGTCGTCGTGGTCGATTCATGTTAGCGCTCACATGGCGCGCGCCCAACCCGCGAGGTGGTACCAGCCCCCGCGAGGTAGTCCGAGCCTCCGCGAGGTAGTCCGAGTCGCGCCGAGGTAGTGGCCTGGACCACTACCTCGACGCGAGGCCGACTACCTCGGCAAGGGTCGCACTACCTCGCGGAGCCCGGGCGCACGACGTCGAGCCGCGCCGGCTCGCTGCGCACCTCGCCGTGGGCGTTGGCGACGACGGCGCGCACGAGCAGGCCGTCCGGCTCCCGGCCGGTGTGCTTGAGCGTCCAGCGCGCGGTGCCGCCCGTGCCGCCCGTGGCGCGCGTCGCGGCGGCCGCGGCGGCCGACCAGGTGGCGCCGTCGTCGTCCGATGTCTCCCACGTGACGACGGGCACCGGCGTGCCGGACACCCCGACCTCGAACGTCGCGGGCCGGTTGCCGCGGACGGTCACGTCGCGCGGGTCCGCCGTGACGGCCGGCTCCTCGACCGCCTGGTCCACCACCGGCCACCCGTCCTCCCAGCCGAGGCGCTGCAGGCCGAGCGTCGGGAAGCCCGGGATCTCCGCGTTCGCGGCGTCGTAGTAGTGGAACGCGAGCACGCCGTCGGACACCGACTGGCCGCCCGGGCCCACGACCGCGCCGTGCGACGAGAGCAGCACCGTGCCGCCGCCGTCGGCCAGGTCCCTGCCATCCTTGTCGAGGTACGGCCCGGTGACGTCGCGCGACCGCCCGACCGCCACCTGGTAGGTGCTGTCGAGGCCCTGGCAGCACCGGTCGAACGAGACGAACAGGTAGTACCAGCCGTCCCGCTCGGTGATGAAGGGCGCCTCGACGGGGTTGCCCGGCACCATGCGGTCGACCAGGTGCGTGGCGTTCTCCAGAGCCCCGTAGGCGAGCTTGCCGCTGGGCCACTCGAGCTCGACGAGGAAGATGCCGTACCAGTACGAGCCGATCGCCATGTACGGGGTGCCGTCCGCGTCCTCGACGATGCCCGCGTCGATGGCGTTGAAGGTCTTGCCGCCGGCGATCTCCTGCGGCGAGTCGATCACGGGTCCCTGGTCGACCCAGGCGTAGTCCGGGTCGTCCGGGTCGAGCGTCGTGTTGGTCGCGAGGGCCGTAACCGAGGTGTTCGTGCCGAAGCGCGACGCCGAGTAGTAGAGGTAGTAGGTGCCGCCATGCTCGTAGACCTCCGGCGCCCACAGGTTGTCGGGCAGCACGCCGCTGCCGTCCGCCGCGAAGCGCTCGTCGATCCAGGCGGGGATCTCGTCCCAGACGGTGCCGTCGTAGGCCCAGGTCACGCCCTCGTCGTGGCTCGACCACATCTGGATGGTGCCGCCCTTCTCGCGGTTCACCAGCCCCGTGGTGTACACGCGCCAGGTGCCGTCGTCGTCGACGACGAGCGCCGGGTCGTGCATCGGCGACGTCTCGCCGGTCACGGAGAGGCCGCCGGTCGGGAGGGTCGGCGCCGGGCGGCCGCGCTCGGCGGCATCGGGCGTGGCGGTGGCGGGGCCGACGGCGGTGGCGGCGACCAGCGACGCGCCCATCAGCGCCGTCGTCAGCACGCCGGCCGCGGCGGCCCGGACCCGCCTGGGAGATCTGTGCATCGTGACTCCTCTACAACGATGTAGAACTACGAACGCGCCGAATCTACCCAGGTGCCACGACGGCGGTCAACGAACGGCGGTCGGTGCTCGGCGGTCAGCGGGCGGGAGGCGGCGCCGTGCTGGAGCGCACCACGAGCTCGGGCACGATCCGCTCTGTCGGCACGCTGCCGCCGGCCAGCGCCGCGACCACCATCGCGACGCTGCGCTCCCCCAGCACCCCGAACGGCTGGCGCACCGTGGTCAGCGGGGGCACGAAGTAGGCGGCGCCCGCCACGTCGTCGAAGCCCACCACCGACACGTCGTCGGGCACGGTGAGCCCGCGCTCCCAGAACGCGCGGAGGATGCCGAGCGCGAGCTGGTCGTTCCCCGCGAACACCGCCGTCGGGCCCTCCTGGGCCACCACGGCCTCCGCGAGGTCGCGGCCCGCGGCGTACCCGTCCTCGGCCGACCAGCTGCAGTACCGCGGACGGCTCGGGGCGATCCCCCGCGCCTCGAGGGCCTCCCGCCAGCCCGAGGCGCGCTCGCGCGCGTCGAACCAGTCCTGCGGCCCGGCGACGTGCAGCACGTCGCGGTGCCCCAGGTCGAGCAGGTGCTCGGTCGCGGCGCGCGCCCCCGCCCGCTGGTCGACGGCGAGCGACAGCGTCGTCGGGCCGGCCGCCGTCGTGCCGGCCTCGCGCGGCAGCTTCTCCAGCGCCGCGACGACGAGCACCGGGACCGGAGCGCGGAAGGACTCGACCGCGGCCGCGACGTCGTCCTGCGGCGCGATGACGACGATCGCCTCGACGCCCTGGTCCATGAAGTGCTCCAAGGCCTCGTGCATCGCCTCGGCGTCGTAGCGCCGCAGCGTCGCGACGGAGACAAAGTACCCCTGGTCGCGCGCCGCGCCCTCGATCGCGATGAGCGTGCTGGTGGGGCCGAACAGCGCCGAGCCCGTGGTCACCACGCCGAGCGTCGCCGAGCGTGCCGTCGCCAGCGCCCGCGCGGCGCTGTTGCGCCGGTAGCCGAGGCTCGCGATGGCCTGCAGCACGCGCTCGCGGGTCTCGCCGCGCACGCTCGGGTGGTCGTTGAGCACCCGGGAGACCGTCTGGTGGGAGACCCCCGCGACGGCGGCGACGTCGGCCATGGACGGGCGGCGCGACCGAGGACGCGTCGCCTGCCCGCCGGCGTCGGTCATCGTTCCTGCGCCGCGTTCCTCGCGTCGACCTCGTCGAGCACCCGGCGCAGGTACGTCAGCGTGAGCTTGCCCGCCGCGCGGTCGTACTGCTCCTCGTAGCCGTGCTTGGTGTACATGGCGAGGTTCTTCTTGGAGTCCTTGCCCGTGAACGCCCACACCTCCGTCACCTCCGACGGCAGGAACTGCAGGATCGCGAACATCAGCGACGTGCCGATGCCCTTGGCCTGCTGGTCCGGTGCGACGGCGAGCCGCCCGATCGTCGCCTTCGGGCCCTCGATCTCCAGGCGCAGCGACCCCACCAGGCGGTGCCCCTCCCACGCGCCGACCGTCACGACGTCGTCGCGCGCCATGTCGTCGCGCAGCTCGTGCAGCGTCTGCGTCAGCGGCGGGATGTGCGGGTCGTCGTACAGCTGCGCCTCGCTGACGAACGCCGCCCGGCGCAGCGTCAGCAGCTCGCCCGCCTGGTCGTCCTCGACCAGCGCGATCCGCAGCGCGTCGTCGCCGCTCTCCTGCTGGACTTCCTGGGCGTCAGTGCCGCGTGCCTCGCTCATGGGGACATCGTGGCAGACGGACGGCGGACACGTCGTCGCGAGCCGGACCCGGTCGGTGACAATGGGCGGGTGACGACCGAATGGGTGCTGACCCTCTCCTGCCCCGACCGTCCCGGGATCGTGCACGCCGTGGCGGGCGTGCTGGCCGAGCACGGCGGCAACATCACCGAGTCGCAGCAGTTCGGGGACCCGGCGTCGGGCCTGTTCTTCATGCGGGTGCAGGTGGAGCTGCAGGTCGACACGGAGACGGGCCGCGACGCCCTCACGACGGCGCTCACGCCCGTCGCCGAAAGGTTCGGCATGACCTGGCAGCTCGACGTCGTCGGCCGCCGCCTGCGCACGCTGGTGCTGGTCAGCAAGGCGCCGCACTGCCTGGTGGACCTGCTCTACCGCGAGCGGTACCAGGGCATGCCGGTCGACGTCGTCGGCGTCGTCGGCAATCACCGGGACCTCGAGGACATGGCCGCGTTCTACGGCAAGCCGTTCCACCACGTGCCGGTCACGAAGGACACGAAGGCGCAGGCGGAGGACCGGCTGCGGGGGCTGGTCGCCGAGCTCGACGTCGAGCTGGTCGTCCTCGCCCGGTACATGCAGATCCTGTCGGACGAGCTGTGCCGCGACCTCGAGGGCAAGGTCATCAACATCCACCACTCGTTCCTGCCGAGCTTCAAGGGCGCACGGCCCTACGCGCAGGCGCACGACCGCGGCGTCAAGCTCATCGGTGCGACGTCGCACTACGTCACGGGCGACCTCGACGAGGGGCCGATCATCGAGCAGGACGTCGAGCGGGTGGACCACTCGCGCGCCGTCGCCGACCTCGTCGCGATCGGCGAGGACGTCGAGCGCCGCACGCTCGCGCGCGCCGTGCGGTGGCACGCCGAGCACCGCGTGCTGCTCGACGGCCACCGCACCGTCGTCTTCCGCTGACCTCCGGGGTCCGGGCCGCCGCTCAGGCCACCGACACCTCGACGAGCGTGTTCCACGGGTCCTCGAACCGGAGCGTCCGACCGTCGTCGCGCGCCGCGACGTCGACGTGCCTCAGCCGGTCCGCCAGCGCGCCGACCTCGTCGCGCGTCGGCACCGTGAGCGCCACCTGGCCGAGGCCGAGCGTCGCGGCCCGCGGCCCGGCGCCGGCGCTGTTCCAGGTGTTCATCGCCATGTGGTGGTGGTACCCGCCGGCGGCGACGAACAGCGCGCCGTGGAAGGTCGCCATGATCTCGAAGCCGAGGGTGTCGACGTAGAACCGCCGCGCCGTGGGGATGTCGCCCACCTGCAGGTGCACGTGACCGACCTGGGCGGCCTGGCCCGCGGTGCCGGCCAGGGCGTCCTCGGTGAGGTGCCGCTGCAGGAACTCCTGCGGGTCGAACCAGTCGGAGCCCATGGCCACGCGGCCGCCGTCGTGCCGCCAGGTGTCGCGCGGGCGGTCCCAGTAGAGCTCGATGCCGTTGTCCTCCGGGTCGGTGAAGTAGAACGCGCGCGACACCCAGTGGTCGGAGTTCCCCGCGAACCGCGACAGCGGGTGCCGTGCGGCGTGCGCGACGGCGGCGGCGAGGGCCTCCTCGGTGTCGAACAGCACGGCCGTGTGGAACAGCCCTGCCTGGTTCCGCGACGTCGCCGGCAGCCCCGGCGTGTGCTGCAGCGCGACGACGGGCACCCCGCCGCGCCCGAGCACCACGCGGTCCGGGCCGCCGGACCCGGGGAGCTCCTCGAGCGCGATCGCCTCGCGGTAGTAGGCGCTCATCGCGCCGAGGTCGCCCACGTGCAGGGTGACGGCACCCATCGCGGTCTCGGGCGCGAGAAGGTCGGGACGGCGGCGCGGCGCGGTCGTCGAGGTGGTCATGGTCGGCTCCTGGTGCGAGGACGGGACGGGTCGGACGCGCGGGTCAGAGCAGCGCGAACCCGGTGGTCCACTGCGTCTTCTCCCCCGCGGCGAGGGTCAGCTGGAGGAAGCCGAGCGCCTCGAGCTCGCGGGCGCGCTTCAGCGACCCGGCGTCGACGACGCGGACGGCGGACCCGTCGAACGCGGCGGCGAACGCGGCCTTGGCGGCGACGTCGTCGCCCGCGACGAGGACGGCCGTCGGGACGTCGCCGACGGTGCCGCCGGCGAGCGTCGCGGCGAAGTTCGTGTTGAACGCCTTGAGCACGCGCGCGCCGGGGAGCTTCTCCGCCAGCCCGGCCGCGGCCGAGGAGTCGGCGGGCACGACGAGCGCGTCGAAGCTGGCGAAGTCGAGCGGGTTGGTGGGGTCGACGACGGTGCGCCCGGCGAGCTGGCCGCCGTAGGTCGCGACGACGTCGTCGAGCGCCGGGTACGGCAGGGCCAGGACGACGATCTCGCCCGTGAGCGGCTCGCCGAACGCGGTCGCGGTGACGGCGGCGTCCACGGCGGCGGCCTTGGTGACGTCGCGGGCGACGACCTGCACGTCGTTCCCGCCGGCGAGGGCGAGGCCCGCGATCGCGGAGCCCATGTTCCCGGCGCCGAGGATGCTGATGGTGGCCATGGTTCCTCCTGAGGATCCGACGTCGACCCGTTTGGT
This sequence comes from Isoptericola sp. NPDC057391, assembly GCF_042668085.1. Classification (NCBI taxonomy): domain Bacteria; kingdom Bacillati; phylum Actinomycetota; class Actinomycetes; order Micrococcales; family Promicromonosporaceae; genus Isoptericola; species Isoptericola sp. NPDC057391. The sequence continues at coordinate 12,559 of NZ_JBHVBO010000101.1, forward strand.
TGACGGTACAACCAACATAGACCGGTTATAGTTGTAGCGTCAACCTTCGTCCCCGAGGGTGACGGACCAGGAGGGCGATCACGTGACCACGACGCGGCGCACCACGACCCCCGGCGACGAGCCGCGCTGGCTCGATGCCGAGCAGATGCGCACGTGGCTGCGGCTGCAGGCGGTGATCGAGCTGCTGCCCGCCACGCTCGACCAGCAGCTGCGCCGCGACGCCGACCTCACCCACTTCGAGTACATGGTGCTGGCGATGCTGTCCGAGGCACCCGACCGCGCCCTGCGCATGACCGAGCTCGCCCGCCTCACCAGCGCCACCCTCCCCCGCCTCTCGCACGTCGCGCGCCGGCTCGAGGGCCGCGGCTACGTCGAGCGCTGCACCGCCCCCGACGACCGCCGCGCGACCATCGCCCACCTCACCGACGAGGGCTGGCGCAAGGTCGTCGCGAGCGCCCCCGGCCACGCGCGCACCGTGCTCCAGGACGTCTTCGACGACCTCGACGCCGACGAGGTCCGCACCCTCGCCTGGGCGTTCGACAAGGTCCTCGCCCACATCGACCCGCACGACCGCTTCGGCCTCGGCGAGCGCTCGGCCCGCTGACCTCCGCCCGGGCCGCCTCCCCGTTCGCCGCGCCCCTCAGGCCGCGCCGGTGATGGCGGCCAGGATCTCCTCGTGCGCGGCCGTGGCCGGGAACGACCCGTTGTTCCGGCCGTGGCGCAGCACCTCGATGCGGTCGGAGACCGCGCGCACGTCGTTGAGGTTGTGGCTGATGAGGATGACGCCGAGGCCCAGCTCGCGCAGGCGCTGGATGTGCGTGAGCACCTCGGCGGTCTGCGCCACCGAGAGCGCCGCCGTCGGCTCGTCGAGCACCACGATGCGCGGCTGGCCGATGAGGGTGCGCGCGATGGCGACCGCCTGGCGCTGCCCGGCGGACAGGTGCCGCAGCGGGGTCCGCACCGACGGGATCCGGACGGTGAGGTGCTCCAGCAGCGCGCGGGTCTCGGTCTCCATCTCGCCGTCGCGCAGCAGGCCGGCCCGCCCCCGCAGCTCCTGGCCCAGGAAGACGTTCGCGGTGACGTCGAGGTTCTCGCACACGGCGAGGTCCTGGAAGACGCTGGCCACGCCGAGCTGGTTCGCCGCCGAGGGCGACGGGATCGAGACGGGCTCGCCGTCGATCTCCAGCTGCCCCGAGCTGGGGCTCAGCACGCCGGCCACGATCTGGGCGAGCGTCGACTTGCCCGCGCCGTTGTCCCCGACCAGGGCGACCACCTCGTGCGCGTGCACCTCGAGGTCCACGTCGACGAGGGCCTCGACGGCACCGAAGTACCTGCTGACCTGCCGCAGCGCGAGCAGCGGCGTGCGTCCCCTCACCGGTTCCCCTTTCCTGTGCGGACCTGCCCCACGGCGACGGCGCCGTGCGGTCCGTCGTCGGGCTGCTCCAGCAGGTCGGTGTGCTGCAGCGCGAGCGCGAGAGCTCCCTCCAGCTCGGCGCGCGTCCCCAGCGCCGCGGGCACCACCTCCAGCGGCGTGACCTGCTGCAGCAGGGTCCGGCGGCGCAGCGCCTCGCGCAGCGGCCCGAGGAAGACCTCGCCCGTGGCGGCCAGCGCGCCCCCGACGACGACGAGCTCCGGGTTGAGCGACGTCGCCAGCCCGGCCACGACGCCGCCGACCACCGTACCGGCGTCGGCGACGATCTCCCGACAGCCCGGGTCGTCCTCGTTCGTCAGGCGGACGACGTCGGCGAGGGTGAGGTTCCCGTGGCTGCTGCGCAGCGGCTCGAGCAGCGCCCGGTCCCCGACGACCGTGTCGAGGCAGCCGCGGCTGCCGCACGAGCAGATGTTCCCGGCCGGGTCCACCTGCACGTGCCCGATCTCGCCCGCCGTGCCCGCGACGCCGCGGTGCACGCGGCCCGCCAGGACGATGCCCGCCCCGACGCCGTGCCCGGCCCGGACGTACAGGGCGTCGTGCACCTCGCGCGCGGCGCCCACCGTGCTCTCGGCCAGCGCCCCCAGGTTCGCGTCGTTGTCCACGAACACGGGCCGGGCCAGCCGCTTCGACAGCACCTGCGCCACCGGCACGCCGTCCCAGCCGCGCAGGATGCCCCGCACCGTGACCTGCCCGCTCGAGGCGTCGACCGGCGCCGGCAGCCCGAGGCCGATGCCGAGTACCTCATCGAGCTCGGACCCCACGCGTTCCAGCAGGTCGACGACGAGCAGGGCCGCGCGGTCGAGGCTGGTGTCGGCGCGGTGCTCCGCGGGCAGCGGCAGCACCTGCTCGGCGAGGATCTCGTGCGACACGTCCGCGATCGCCACGGTGAGGTGCCGGGAGCCGACCAGCACGCCCGCGACCAGCCCCACGCGGTGGGCGAGGGTGACGAGCTGCGCCCGCCGGCCCGAGCGGATCGTGTTGCGCACCTCGACCAGCTCGGCGGCGACGAGCTCTTTGACGATCGTCGACACCGTGGCGGGCGACAGCCCGGTGGCCCCGGTGAGCTCGACCTGTGTCAGCCCACCGTGCCGCTTGACCGCGTCGACGACGCGCGCACGGTTCGCCTCGCGCAGCGACGACTGCGATCCCACCATCGGCAGCCGTCCTCTCACGCCGGGGAGTCTATGGTGCGACGACGCGCGGGGCGGCGG
>NZ_JBHVBO010000102.1:0-15069 GCF_042668085.1 Isoptericola sp. NPDC057391
GACCGGCGGAACCGCCGGTCAGGGCCCTTTGTCTTGTGCCGAGGGCGCGGGAGTGCCCGCCGGGCACCGGCCGTGCCCGGACGGGCACGAGGTCGACCTGCGGATCCTGCGCGAGGTCGGCCCCGACGGAGCTGTCGGTCACCAGGTGCGGCGCACCGTCGCCTTGCCGCCGGAGACGAGGCTGCACGGCGGGACGTCGTCGGCGACGACGGACCCGGCGGCGATCACGGAGTCCCGACCGATGGTGACGCCGGGCAGGATGGTGGCTCCCGCGCCGATCCAGACGTTCTCCTCGACGTCGATCGGGCCACCGGTGAGCCAGACCTTGCGGTCGTCGGTGTCGACGGGGTGCCCCACGGTGATGAACGTGACCCGCGGTGCCACCATGACGCGCTCGGCGAGCCGGATCCCGGCGTAGTCGAGGAACGTGCAGTTCTGGTTGACGAACACCCGCTCGGCGAGGTCGAGGTTCAGGCCGTGGTCCGTGTAGAAGGGCGGGTAGATCGTCACCCCGGCGGGCAGCGGCCGGCCGAGGAGGAGCTCGAACAGCTCGCCCTTGCCCGCCTCGTCGTCGAACGGCAGCACGTTGAGGCGGGAGGTGAGCTCGGTGGCGCGCAGCACCCGCTCGGACATGGCCCGGAACTCGGGACCGTGGATGCGCAGGAGGAGGTCGCTCGGCATCCCCCGATGATGCCGGGCGACAGTGACAGGGCCGCCCGGCGCCGTGGGACACGGGCGGCGTCCTCGCGCTCGGGACGGCGAGGTCGCGGAAGCCGTCGACCGGTGGTCGGTGGATGCGCAAAGATGAGGGGCGTGCCCCTCCGGAACGTCCGATTCGTCCTGCCCGTCGTCCTGACCGGTGCACTCGCCCTCACCGGCTGTGCGGCCTCGCCGCCCGGCGAGTCGGCGAGCCCGTCGACGGGCGCCCCGGCGGTCGCGGTGCGCGACCTGTCCACGCACACGGTGCTCCTCGACGCCGCCGACCCGGCAGAGCTCGCGCTGACGACGAGCCAGACGGTCTTCGCGCGCTCGGAGGTCGTGGTCCTCGCGGACGCGGACGACACGGAGGCGAGGGAGGCCCTGGCGGCCACGGCGGTGGCCGTGCACGCCCCCGCCCTGCTGGCCGAGGGTGCCGGGCCCGGCGTCGTCGAGGAGCTCGAGCGGCTGGGTGCACGCGCAGCGGTCGTCGTCACGGGCGACGAGCGGGCCGCGGGCGGCGGGGACGCCGACGCCACGGACGGCGCCGACGGGGACGCCGGGACGGCCCCCGGTGCGGCGGCGCGCGAGGTCGCGGACGCCGCGGGCGTCCAGGCGATCACCGTCAGCCCCGACGTCGTCGGCGGGGAGGACGGCGCGGGCGACGGCGCAGGTCCGACGCTCGAGGACGACGACCTGGAGGAGCTCGTCGACGGACTCGACGCCTTGCTCGGCGGCGGCCCGGGGGCCTCGCCGTCCGCGTCCGGCGCGGCCGAGGGGACGCCGCGGCTGCTGCGCGAGGTGCTCGCGCTGGTCGACCCGCAGGACGGGCAGGAGGCGGCGATCGGGTCGCTGCGTGCGGCGGGGGCCGTGACGACCGAGGTGCCCGGCGGTGACCTCGCGTCCCGGCACGTCGTCGAGACCCTGGACCGGGCGCAGGCGCTCACCGTGGTCGGGGTGGGGCGGTCGTTCGGCGACGCCGGCACCTTCGCGTGGCGCGTCGCGGCCGCGGAGCGGGCGGCGCTGCTGCCCACCGGGTCGCAGCACCTGCTGCCCGCGCGGTACGTCGCCGTCGACGCGTCCGTCTGGGACGACCCCGCGTCCGCCGTCGCACGGGCGCAGGCCGCGGCCGCGGCCTGGACCCCGGCCGACGACACGCCGGACGGCGCTGCCGACGAGACGGGTGACGCGGCGGACGACACGCCGGACGGCGCCGACGGGCCCGTGGTGCCGACGCTCGTGCTGCCGGTCAGCGCCACCGCGAGCGGCCCGGGGGAGGACGGCGACTGGGTGACGCAGGAGGACGTGGACGCGCTGCGTCCGCTGGTCGACGCGGCGCGGGAGGCCGGGGTGTACGTGCTGCTGGACGTCGGGGCGGGCCCGGCGCCGGTGGTCGAGCAGGTGCGCGCGGCCGAGGCGCTGCTGCGTACGCCCGGGGTGGGGGTCTCCCTGCGCCCGGAGTCACGGGCGGGGGACGGCGCCCGGACGACGTCCCACCAGATGTCGGCGGCCGAGCTCGACGGGGTGACCACGTACCTGGCCGACCTCGTGTCGCGGGAGGGGCTGCCGCCGACCCTGCTCGTCGTGCACCAGACGCGCCCCGAGTCGGTGCCCGACCGGTCCCTGCTGCGCTCGGCGCCCCAGGTGCAGACGGTGGTCCTCGCGGACCTGACCGGCGGTGCCACGACCGGGGAGTGGGTGTGGAACCAGGTGAGCGCCGACCTGCCCGACGGCGTGCACCTCGGGTGGTCGGGCCCAGCGACGGGGGTCGCGGCGTCGGTCGTGCCGACCGACCCCGCGCCGGTGCTCATCGCCGCCTCCTGACCGGCGGCCTCACCGGTGGCCGGTCGCCGCGCAGCGTCGTTGACAGGGGTTCGATCGATTCGGCAGGATCGCTAACGTAACGTTTCGATCCTCCGTCGGCGCCGACCGGGTGCCGTCGACCCGCGCCCCTGGAGACCGATCATCGTGCTGTCCCTGATCCCGTGGCCCACCGTCGTCGACGGGCAGGACGCCGCCCCGCTCGCCCTGGACGTCGCCCGCCTCGTCGCGCCCGAAGACGCCCTCGCCGTCGTCGCGGCCGAGCAGCTCGAGGCGGCGGGCGTGCGCGTCGTCGACGGGCAGTCCGCCGAGACGGACGGCGCCACGCCGGTCGTGCTGCGGCTCGACGCCGCCGCCGGGCCGGAGGGCTCCGACCACCCCGAGCGGTACACGCTGCGGGTCACGACGACGCGCGTGGAGGCCACCGCACCGGAGCCGGTCGGCCTGCTGCACGCGGTGCGCACGCTGCGCCAGCTCGTCCCGGCGGCGGGCGCGCGCGAGGTGCCCGCCGTCGTCGTGCACGACGCCCCCCGGTACCGCTGGCGCGGGCTGTCGTTCGACGTCGTGCGGCATTGGTTCGGGCCCGAGGACATCCGCGCCGTCGTCGACCTGGTCGGCGCGTTCAAGCTGCGGGTGCTGCACCTGCACCTCACCGACGACCAGGGCTGGCGGATCGAGACGCCGTCGCGCCCGGAGCTCGAGAAGGCGTCCGACAGCCAGGTGGGCGGCGGCACCGCGGGGTTCCTCACGGTGGACGACTTCCGTGAGCTGCAGGAGTACGCGGCCGCGCGGTTCGTGACGATCGTGCCGGAGTTCGACATGCCCGGGCACATCAACGCCGCCACCCAGGTCTACGGGGCGCTGACGAGGGACGGCCTGCCCACCGAGCCGTACGACGGCATCGAGGTCGGGTTCTCCCGGCTGTGGTTCGACAACCCGGCGACCGAGCCGTTCCTGCGCGACGTCATCGGCGACGTCGCCGGCATGACGCAGGGCGAGTGGGTGCACGTCGGCGGCGACGAGGTGCACACCATGGAGGTGGAGGAGTTCGCGAAGTTCGTCGAGCTCGCCGCCCGGATCGTGCGCGAGCACGGCAAGACGCCGATCTTCTGGCAGGAGGGCGCCCGCGGCCCGGTGGAGCCGGGCACGCTGCTGCAGTACTGGGAGCCCAAGGGCGAGGAGTTCGACCGCTTCGTCGCGGCGGCGAGGTCCGGCGCCCGGTTCATCATGTCGCCCGGCAACCACGCCTACCTCGACATGAAGTACACGCCCGAGCACGAGCTCGGCCTGCACTGGGCGGGGTACGTCGAGCTGCGCGACTCCTACGACTGGGAGCCGACCGCGGTCATCGACGGCCTGCCCGCCGACTCCGTCGAGGGCGTCGAGGCCGCCGTCTGGACCGAGACGATCACCACCCGCGACGAGCTGTTCTCCATGCTGCTGCCGCGCCTCGGCGCCGTCGCCGAGGTCGCCTGGACCGCGCCCGAGCGCAAGGACTGGGGCGCCTTCCGCGCCCGCACCGCCGCGCAGGCGCCCGCCTGGCGCGCCGGGGGCTGGGCCTTCCACGAGACCCCGCAGGTCGACTGGCCCACCGCCTGAGTCGTTGTGGGTGGGCCCGTGGCCCTGTTTCGGGCGAGAACAGGGCCACGAGCCCACCCGCAACGTCAGGGCCGGGTCAGATCCAGGACTCCAGCCGCATGACGTTCTGCCAGTAGGAGTACGGCACCTGCATGCCCGTCCACAGCGGGTAGAAGATCGCCGAGACGGCGAGGATCACGACGAGCACGGCGACGATCGCCGCCACCGCGAGCGAGCGCTCGCGTCGCCGCCCCTCCGTGCGTTCCAGGGCCACGACCAGGGGGTAGACGAGCGTCAGCACCACGAACGGCGTGAACACGATCGTGTAGAACGTGAAGATCGTCCGGTCGCTGAACGGCGGCGCGTAGGCGAACCAGGGCAGCCAGCCGGCGGCGGTCCCGCTGAGGACGGCGAGGGCGCGCCAGTCGCGCAGCCGGATCCCCAGCCAGATCGTCGCGACGACGGCGAACGCGCCCAGGAGCCACAGCAGCGGGTTGCCGAGGGACGTGACCGCGCGGGCGCAGGCCTCCGCGGCGTCGGCCGGGCAGGTGCCCTGGCCGGGCGACTCCTTCTCCCAGAAGAACGAGGTGGGGCGCCACTGCACGATCCAGCCCAGCGGGTGGGAGGCGTAGGGATGGTCCGAGGACAACCCGGTGTGGAAGTCCCACATCTGCTGGTGGTAGTGGAGCAGGCCGCGCAGCGGGTCGGGCAGCCAGGTGACGCCTTCGCCGGGGTGCTCGGCCGCCCACTGCCGCAGGTAGGCGCCCTGGCTCACGAACCAGGACCACCACGACGCGACGTAGACGACGGCCGCGGTCGGCACGATCGTGAGGAACGCGGGCACGGCGTCGACGACGAGGGAGTCCTCCCACCAGCGGCCGACGCCGGCGGCGCGGCGGGCCGCGAGGTCCCACAGCACGGTGAGAATGCCGAAGACGGCGACGAACCACAGGCCCGACCACTTGGTGCCGCAGGCGAGGCCGAGGCTGATCCCGGCGGCGAGGCGCCACCAGCGGAAGCCGAGGCGCGGGCCGTAGCGCACCACCGTGCCGCCCGCGTCGAGGATCTCCGCGACCCGGCCCGCGAGCCGGCGCCTGGCCTGCTCGCGGTCCATGACGAGGCAGCCGAACGCGACCAGCACCCAGAACATGAGGAACTGGTCCAGCAGGGCCGTGCGCGAGTGCACGATGGCCTCGCCGTCGACGGCGAGCAGCAGGCCCGCGACGATCCCCATCGTGGACGACGCGAACAGCCGCCGCGCGATCCGCACCAGCAGGAACACCGCGAGGATCCCGACGACCGCGCTGGCCAGGCGCCACGCGAACGAGCTGGTGGCGCCCCCGCCCGTCTCCATGCCGAGCCAGATCATCCACTTGCCGATCGGCGGGTGGACGACGTAGGCGGCCTTGTCGAGGTAGGTGAGGACGTCGCCGGCCTCGAACGCCGGGTTCGGCTCGTCGGGCCACTGCGCCTCGAAGCCGAGCCGTCCGAGCGTGAACGCGTCCTTGACGTAGTAGGTCTCGTCGAACACGAGCGTGTGCGGCTCGCCCAGCTGCCACAGCCGGGTGGCCGCCGCCAGCAGCGTGACGACGATCGTGCCGAACCAGCCCCAGAACCGGTCCCGGCGGCGCAGGTCGAGGCGCACGCGCCGCGCACCGAGCAGCCGCTCCAGCAGCTTCGCCTGCGTGGTGCGGCCGTCACCGTCCGCAGGCGTCGGGGACGGCGGTGCCGGGCTGTCGGGGAACGCCGGCGGCGGGGCCTCGTACGGCGACGGACCCGGCGCGCCGTCGGCCTCGGAAGTCTCCGCCGGGGCCTCGACCGCGCGGTGGCGCCCGTGGCTCGGCGGCGTGCCCGCGGGCGCGGGATCGCCGGTGGTGGTGGCGTCGGCGTCGGGAGCGGTCACCGGGTCATCGTAGGGGCCGTGCGACGCTGGTCACCATGACCTCCGAGCCCTCCGCCGCGCCGTCTCCCGACCCCCGTCCCGCCCCGCACGCCGAGGCCGGCGCGGTCGTGCTCGCGGCGACGCCCATCGGGAACGCGGAGGACGCGTCGCCACGGCTGCGGCGGCTGCTCGCGGAGGCCGACGTCGTCGCCGCGGAGGACACGCGCCGCCTGCACGCCCTGGCCGCTCGCCTGGGGGTGACCGTGGCGGGGCGCGTGACGTCGTACCACGAGCACAACGAGGAGGCGCGCGCCGACGAGCTGCTCGACGTCGTCGCGGACGGCGGCACGGTGCTCGTGGTGTCGGACGCCGGCATGCCCGCCGTGTCCGACCCGGGCTACCGCGTCGTGGCCCGCGCCGTGGAACGGGACCTGCGCGTGACGGCGGCGCCGGGGCCGTCGGCGGTGCTCACCGCGCTCGCCCTGTCGGGGCTGCCCACCGACCGGTTCACCTTCGAGGGGTTCGTGCCGCGCAAGGCGGGGGAGCGGTCGCGATGGCTCGGCGCGCTCGCCGCGGAGCCGCGCACGATGGTCTTCTTCGAGGCGCCGCACCGGATCACCGACACGCTGCACGCCATGGCCGACGCGTTCGGCGTCGACCGGCCCGCCGCCGTCTGCCGCGAGCTGACCAAGACGTACGAGGAGGTGCTGCGCGGCCTGCTCGCGGACGTCGTCGCCGAGGCCGACGCCCGCGCCGCGGACGGCGACGGGCTGCGCGGCGAGATCTGCGTCGTCGTCGGCGGCGCGCCCGCGGGCGCGGCCCCCAGCGTCGAGGACCTCGTGCCCGAGGTGCTGGCCCGCGTCCGGGCGGGCGAGCGGCTCAAGGCCGCGGTCGCCGACGTCGCCACCGCGGCCGGGGTGCCCAAGCGCGACCTCTACGCGGCCGCCCTCGCCGCGAGGTAGCACAGACAGCCGCGAGGTAGTTCGAAAGTCGCCGAGGTAGTGGACTGGACCACTACCTCGGCAGATCTCGGACTACCTCGCGACTGTCTGTACTACCTCGCGGTGGAGGGGGCGAGTTCGACCCCCGCGGCGGCGAGCTCGGCGCGGGCCTGCTCGCCCTGCTCGGGGCTGACGGGGATGGTGAGGTCGGTGAGCACGCGCGTGGCGAGGCCGAGCCCCACGGCGTCGAGGGCGGTGCGCTTGACGCAGTGCGACTCGACCAGGCCGACGACGTCGACCGCCTCGACGCGCGCGTCGCGCAGCGCCTGCTCCAGCGTGCGCCCGTCGGCGTCGGTGCCCTCGAAGCCGGAGTAGCCGTGGGCGTACTGGCCCTTCTTCACGGACACGTCCGGGCGCAGGTCGGCGAGCGCGGGGTGCAGCTCCGCGCTCGGCGTGCCGGCGATGCCGTGCGGCGGCCACGAGTCGACGAAGTCGGGGTGGTCGCTGAAGTGGTCGCCCGGGTCGATGTGCCAGTCCTGCGTGGTCACGACGATCTCGTAGCGGTCGCGGTGGGCGGAGACGTAGGCGGCGACGTCCGCCGCGACCTTGTTCCCGCCGTCGACGGCGAGCTCGCCGCCCTCGCAGAACGTGGGCTGGACGTCGACGACGATCAGGGCGCGGACCGGGACGGGCACGTCATCGCTCATGCGTCCCAGCCTGCCACGACGGCCGGGTGCGCGAGGTCAGACGTTGCCGCCGCCGCCGTCGAACCCGCCGCCGAACCCGCCGCCGTCGGTGTAGCCCATCCCGAACGCATCCGCGGAGCGACGGTTGCGCATGTTCGCCCTGTCCGGCTCGAGCCGCGGGTCGGCGGCCCAGGACGGCGGGCGGCGCTCGGACGGCGCGAGCGGCGGCAGCTTCTCGCGGCGGCGGAACGTGGACCTCAACCTCGCGCTGATCTTCATGACGACTCCTTCGTCGGAACCGCGGCGAGAAAACTCTGCGTCAAGAGTAGGACCGGCCCCGGTGGGTGTCGATGACGGTCTCCCGGGGCACCCGGGCGGCGCAGGCCCCGTCAGCAGTACCCGCCGCCCGCGGAGTCGGGGCAGTAGAGCGGCTGGACGGCCATCGTGCCGGCGGCGGGCCGCCCGCGCTCCTCGGCCACCGAGAGCGGCCGGGGGTCCGGTCGCCCGGCGGGCGGGGCCTCGTCGTCACGCCGGAACAGGCGCCGCAGGCGTTCGGTGATCGACATCGCAGTCCCCCTTGACCGGTTCTTGGGGGAAAGCATGCCAGGCCGTCGGTGTGCTGTCGACGGTGGCGACCGCGCACAGCAGGATGGGGTCATGAGGCGCCACCCGTCCCGCGGCCCGGCCGCCGCCGTCGTCCCAGCGCTCGTGCTCGTTCTCGCGGCCTGCGGCGGAGCGGGTGGCGAGGCCGACGACGGTCCGGACCCGTCGACGCGGTCGTCGTCGCCGGAGCCGACGGCGAGCGACACCCCGGCGGGGACGTCCGCGGCCCCCGAGGCCACGCCGGACGTCTCGGTCGAGAACGTGGTGGACGGCCTCGACGCCCCGTGGGGGCTGGCCCCGCTCCCGGACGGCACCGTGCTGATCAGCCTGCGCGACGAGGCGCGGCTGGTGGTCGTGGACCCCGACGCCGGCACGACGACGGAGGTCACGGGCCCGGGCGCGGACGCGCTCGCCGCGCAGACCACCCCGGACGGGGAGGGCGGGCTGCTGGGCGTCGCGCGCGACCCGGCCTCGGGCGACGTGCTCGTCTACCGCACCGGCGCGGACGACAACGCCGTGCTGCGCGGCGCGCTGGACGGGACGGTGCTCGGCGAGCTCACGACCGTCCTCGACGGCATCCCGCGCGCCGGTCACCACGACGGCGGCGGCCTGGCCTTCGGCACCGACGGGTTCCTCTACGTCGGCACCGGCGACGCGGGCGACGGGGAGGCGTCGCAGGACCGGGCGTCGCTCGCCGGCAAGATCCTGCGCGTCACGGCCGACGGGGACCCGGCGCCCGGCAACCCCGACCCCTCCTCTCCGGTCTGGACGTTCGGCCACCGCAACGTGCAGGGCTTCGGGTGGGACGCGTCGGGCCGGATGTTCGCGAGCGAGTTCGGGCAGAGCGCGTGGGACGAGCTCAACGAGATCGCACCGGGCGGCGACTACGGCTGGCCCGCCGTCGAGGGGCCCGGCCTCGAGGGCCAGCCGCGGGCGGGCGACGGCACGGTCGCGCCCCTGCACTGGTGGGCGCCGGCGGACGCGTCGCCGTCGGGCCTGGCCGTGACCGACGACGCCGTGTACCTCGCCGGCCTGCGCGGGGAGCGGCTGTGGCGGGTGCCGTTCGGCAGCACGGCCTCCGGCGCGGACGAGACCGGTGACGAAGCCGGCGACGACGGCGGGCCCAGCCCGAGCAAGGGCGCCGTGGACGCCGACGGCAGCGTCCGCGCGCTGGGGGAGCCGCAGCCGCTGCTCGTCGGCGAGCTGGGCCGGCTGCGCGCCGTCGTGCCCGTGGTGCCCGGTGGCGGCGACGCCGACGGGCTGTGGGTGCTCACCAACAACACGGACGGCCGCGGCGCGCCGCGCGACGGCGACGACCGGCTGGTGCGCGTGACCCTGAGGTGAGATCCGCCGGGGTGTGAAACGCCGTGAGATCGCGCCCGCCGCGCAACTACGATGGGCACCATGTCCGAGCCCGCGAAGACCTTCTACCTGACGACGCCGATCTACTACGTCAACGACGCCCCCCACATCGGGCACGCGTACACGACGGTCGCGGCGGACGTCGTCACGCGCTGGCACCGCCAGCGCCAGGAGGACGTGTGGTTCCTGACGGGCACGGACGAGCACGGCGAGAAGGTGCTGCGCACCGCCGAGGCGAACGGCGTCAGCCCGCAGGCGTGGGCGGACCGCCTCGTCGAGTCGGCCTGGCAGCCGGTGCTGAAGACCCTCGACGTGCGCAACGACGACTTCATCCGCACCACGCAGGAGCGGCACGAGACCGCCGTCCAGGCCTTCCTCCAGGACCTGTACGACAAGGGGGAGATCTACTCCGGTTCGTACGAGGGCCCGTACTGCGTGGGCTGCGAGGAGTACAAGCTCCCCGGTGACCTGGTGGACGGCACCGGCGAGTACGAGGGGCAGAAGCTGTGCCCGATCCACCTCAAGCCGGTGGAGATGCTCGCGGAGGAGAACTACTTCTTCCGCATGAGCGCCTACGCCGACCGGCTCCTCGCGCTGTACGAGGAGCACCCCGAGTTCGTGCAGCCGGCCAGCGCTCGCAACGAGGTCATCGGCTTCGTCAAGCAGGGCCTGCAGGACCTGTCGATCTCGCGGTCCACGTTCGACTGGGGCATCCCGATCCCCTGGGACGACAAGCACGTGCTGTACGTGTGGTTCGACGCCCTGCTCAACTACGCGACCGCCGTCGGGTACGGCGCGGACGACGAGGCGGCGCGGCAGAAGTTCGCACGGACCTGGCCGGCCGACGTCCACCTGGTCGGCAAGGACATCCTGCGGTTCCACGCCGTCATCTGGCCGGCCATGCTCCTGGCGGCCGGGCTGCCGCTGCCGAAGCGCGTGTTCGCGCACGGCTGGCTGCTCGTGGGCGGCGAGAAGATGAGCAAGTCGCGCCTCACGGGCATCGCGCCGAGCGACATCATCGACACGTTCGGCTCCGACGCGTTCCGCTACTACTTCATGCGGACGATCGCGTTCGGCGGTGACGGCTCGTTCTCCTGGGAGGACATGGTCGCGCGCTACAACGGCGAGCTGGCCAACGGCTTCGGCAACCTGGCGTCGCGCACGGCCGCGATGATCGGCAAGTACTTCGGCGGCACGCTGCCGAAGCCGGGCCCGGCGACCGACCTCGAGACGAACCTCGAGGCGGTCGCCGCCAAGGCCGTGGCCGACGCCGAGGACGCGATCGACCGCCTGGCGATCCACGACGCCGTCGGCGCGGCGTGGACGCTGGTCGACGCGACCAACGTCTACCTCACCGAGACGCAGCCGTGGAAGGTCGCGAAGCAGGAGGGCGAGACGGACGCCGAGGGCCGCGGGGTCGACGGAGGCCGCCTGGCGACGTCGCTGGTGACGGCTGCCGAGGCGCTGCGGGCGCTCGCCGTGCTGCTCAACCCGGTCACGCCGAAGGCCGCGCACGCGCTGTGGGAGGCGCTGGGTGCGGAGCCCGTGCTCGGCGCGCTCGACGCCCAGCCGGTCGCGAGCGCGGCGGGCTTCGGCGTCCTGCCCGCCGGCACGACCGTGACGAAGGGTGCGGCGCTCTTCCCGCGTCTCGCCGACGACGCCTGATCGTGGCGCGCCAGCGCGAGCGCGGGTTCCCGGCGGAGCCCGCACCCCTGCCCGTCCCGGTCGCCGACAACCACACGCACCTCGACGCGATCGCCGGGATCCTCCCGGACGACGTCGCGGCGCCGACGGTCGCCGAGCACCTCGCCCGCGCCGCCGCAGCGGGCGTGGACCGCGTCGTGCAGGTGGGCTGCGACCTGCCCGGCATCGACTGGACGGTCGACCTGCTGGCCGCGGGGCACCCGGGGGTGCTCGCGGCCGTCGCGATCCACCCCAACGAGGCCGTGCTGCACGCGGGCGTCCGCGAGGTGGGCCCCGACGGTCTGGAGCCCGACCCGGCGTCGCACCACGCCGTCGCGCTCGACGACGCGCTGGCCCGCGTCGCGGAGGTCGCGCGGGGGCAGGACCGCGTGCGCGCGATCGGCGAGACCGGGATGGACCTGTTCCGCACCGGCCCACGCGGCGAGGCGGTGCAGCGCGAGTCGTTCCGCGCGCACGTCGCGCTGGCCAAGGAGCTCGGCCTGGCGCTGCAGATCCACGACCGGGACGCGCACGCGCAGGTGATCGACGTCCTGCTGGCCGACGGCGCGCCCGAGCGCACCGTCTTCCACTGCTACTCGGGCGACGAGGAGATGGCCGCCCTCGCGGCGGAGCACGGCTGGTTCCTCTCGTTCGCCGGCCCGGTGACGTACCCGAAGAACGACCACCTGCGTGCCGCGCTGCGCGCCGTGCCCCTCGAGCTGGTGCTGGTCGAGACGGACGCGCCGTACCTGCCGCCGCACCCGTACCGCGGGCAGCCGAACGCCCCGTACGTCGCGGCGCACACCGTGCGTGCGATGGCGGACGTCCTCGAGCGCCCGCTGGACGACGTGTGCCGCGCGCTCTCGGCGACGTCCGAGCGCGTCTACGGCACCTGGTGAGCGGGTCGGTGAGCGGGCTGCGAGCGGTCCGCGAGCGGTCGGCGGGCGGCCGATGACGGCGAGGGGGCTTCCGCCCTGGTCACGGTTCCGTTACGGTCTGGTGCTCGTGCGGAGGTCGAGGGCGGAGCGGGCGTCGGACGGGTCGACGGTTCCGGGGTCGACCCCTCGCCGCGGGGCACTGACGGGGCCCGCGCGCCACGTCGTGCACGGCACGGTGGTGCTCGCGCTGGTGGGCGGCACGGCCGCGGTCACCCAGGTGCACAAGACGGTGACGATCGACTACGACGGCCATGTCGCGACCGTCGGCTCCTACGGCGCGTCGGTGGCCGACGTCCTGCGCTACCACCACATCCCGCTCGGCCCGGACGACCTGGTGCAGCCCGCGGCGTCGTCCCCCGCCGCGGACGGCGGCGAGGTCGTGGTCCGCTCGAGCCGCGAGGTGACGGTCGAGATCGACGGCGAGGTCACGACCTTCCCCACGACGGCGCACACCGTGGGCGAGCTGCTGGCGGCGCTCGGGCCTCGGGGCTCGGACGCCGTGACGTCGGCGTCGCGGACCGCGGCGCTGGACCGGACCCCCGTGCGGGTGTCGACCACGAAGACCGTGCAGGTGGCGGTGGACGGCCTGGTGCTGCCCATCCGCACGGCGCAGTCCACGGTGCGCGACGTGCTCCAGGCCGCCGGCATCACCCTCGGGGAGCACGACCGCACGTCGGTGCCGCTCGGCGCGGCCGCCGTCGACGGGATGGTCGTCATGGTGAGCCGCGGGAACACGGACGCCGACCGCAAGACCGAGGTCATCCCGTTCGAGACGGAGCGCGTCGAGTCGGACGAGCTGCCGAAGGGCTACGAGGTGGTGCGCACGGCGGGCGTGCCGGGGGAGCGCGTCACGACCTACGAGGTGCGCACCCTGGACGGCGCCGAGGTGGAGCGCACGGTGGTCGACCGCGAGGTGACGCGCGAGCCGGTGGACGAGGTCGTGGTGGTCGGCACGCTCGAGGTGTCGACGGCGAACCCCGACCCGGGCTCCGCGAAGGCGATCGGCAAGGCGATGGCCGCCGAGCGCGGCTGGGGCGCCGACCAGTACTCCTGCCTCGAGCAGCTGTGGGACAAGGAGTCCGGCTGGCGCTGGAACGCCGAGAACCCGTCCAGCGGGGCGTACGGCATCCCGCAGTCGCTGCCCGGCTCGAAGATGGCGACCGCCGGCTCGGACTGGCGCACCAACCCGTCGACGCAGATCGAGTGGGGGCTGGGCTACATCTCCGGTCGCTACGGCACCCCGTGCGGGGCGTGGAGCCACTCGATGTCGGTGGGCTGGTACTGATCCTCGCCCGCGGGGCATAGGCACGGGGACGGCGCACGATTCTTGTGAGACAGCTCACGGCTGTCGTCCCGACTTATCGGACACCAGGGGACAGACGCGGGCATCCATACCATCGGCAGGCTTGGCCGATGATCACGATCCGGTTACGGTCTTCGGAGCCACCGGATCGACCACGGCCCCGACATCCAGCCGGGACCCCGCCGTCGTGACCGGACCGCACGACGACTGGACCTGTGTGAACCCCTCGAACGAGACTCCCCGTCCCTCGGCCGAGTCGATGCCCGAGGCTGGGCTCGACGTAGCGGCCGCCCCCGCGACGACCGCCACGCGCCGTCGTCGTCGGCTCCCGCTCATCGCCGGCCTCGCCGCCGGCGCGCTCGTCGTCGCGGGCGGCGCGGCCGCAGCCTACGAGACCGCACGCAAGAGCGTGACCCTCGACGTCGACGGCGAGACGCGCACCGTCGAGACCTTCTCCGGCTCCGTCGCCGGCCTGCTGGACGCCCAGGGCGTCGAGGTGGGCGAGCGCGACGCCGTCACCCCGTCCGCGGACGCCGACCTGCGCGACGGCTCGCAGGTCGTGGTCCGCTCCGGGCACGAGCTCACGGTGGACGTCGACGGCGAGCGGGACGACGTGTGGGTCACTGCGCTGGACGCCGAGGAGGCCCTGCGCGGCCTCGACGCCCGCGGCTCCGACGTCTCCCTCGTCGCCTCCCGCTCCGGCGACCGCGCGTCGCTGCCGCTGCAGCTCGACGCCGACCAGCCGGTCGCCGTCGTCGCGGACGGCACCACCACGGTGGTCGAGGACGGCTCGGTCGGCCTGGAGGCGATCCTCCAGGGCCTCGGCCTCACGGTCGACGGCGACGACCGCGTCTTCGTCGAGCGGGAGACCCCGAAGGCGCAGGGCGACCCGGCGGTGCGCATCGTCATCGAGCGCGTCGAGACCAAGAAGGTCGCCAAGAAGGTCGCGGTGGACCACAAGACCCGCACCGAGAAGGACGCCGACCGGTACGCCGACCTGGGCAGCGAGGTGACCCAGGAGGGCAAGGACGGCGAGCGCACCCTCACGTACCGCGTGACCACGGTCGACGGCGACGTCGTCGCCAAGAAGAAGCTCTCGGACAAGGTGACGACCAAGCCGGTCACGGAGGTCGTCGTCGAGGGCACCAAGGAGCGCCCGGAGCCGGCGCCCGAGCCTGAGCCCGAGCCGGAGGAGACGTCCTCGTCGAGCTCGTCGTCCTCCTCGGGCTCGTCGTCGAGCGGCTCGTCCGCCGCGACCGGCTCGGCGCCCGCGGGTGTCTGGGCCGACCTCGCCCAGTGCGAGTCGGGCGGCAACCCCGCCACGAACACCGGCAACGGCTACTACGGCCTGTACCAGTTCTCGCTGCAGACGTGGCAGGCGATGGGCGGCTCCGGCCTCCCGTCGGAGAACTCGGCCGCCGAGCAGACGCGGATCGCGCAGAAGCTGCAGGCGCAGTCGGGCTGGGGCCAGTGGCCCGCGTGCGCGGCCAAGCTCGGCCTGCTCTGACCTGACGCCCGTCGGGCCCGCGGCCCGCGACGTCGACCGACCGCCCGGGACGGCACCGCCGTCCCGGGC
>NZ_JBHVBO010000103.1:0-14909 GCF_042668085.1 Isoptericola sp. NPDC057391
CCGTCGACCCTGTCGGGCGGCCAGGCCCAACGGGTCGCCGTCGCGCGGGCGCTCGCGGCCGAGCCTCGGCTGCTGCTGCTCGACGAGCCCATGGCTGCCCTCGACGTGGACGTCACGCCCGAGCTGCGGCAGACCCTCAAGCACCTGCTCGCCGACCAGACCGCCGTCATCACCACCCACGACGTCCTCGACGCACTGCTGCTCGCCGACGAGGTCGCCGTCGTCGAGGGCGGGCGCGTCGTCGAGCGCGGCCCGACCGCCCAGGTGCTGAGCCGGCCGCGCAGCGCGTTCGCGGCCAAGATCGCCGGGCTCAACCTCCTCGCCGGGACGTGGACGGGCGACGGCGTCCGCACCACGACGGGCGAGGTGGTGCACGGCCGCACGCCCGCCGACGGCCTCGCCACCGGGACGCCGACGACCGCCGTCTTCCGCCCCGCCGCCGTCGCCGTCTACCTCGACGAGCAGCACGGCTCCCCCCGCAACACGTTCCGCGCCACCGTGCGCTCCCTCGAGCCGCGCGGCGACCTCGTGCGCGTGCGCACCGACCGCCTCGCCGCCGACGTCACGCCGCAGTCGGCCGCCGAGCTGTCCCTCGTGCCCGGCGCGCGGGTGTGGCTGACCGTCAAGGCCGCGGAGGTCGACGTCTACCCTGCCTGACCGCTGCCCGGCCGGACCGCGATGAGTTCGGGCCCCGGCCGCGGTCTCCCCGGACACACCCGAGGAGGCACCATGACGAGCAGCACGCTCCCCCCGACCGCGCCCGGCCCGGGCCGCCCGCCCGTCGTCGACCACGCCACCTGGCAGGCTGCGCGCGACGAGCTCCTCGTCCGCGAGAAGGCGCACACCCGGGAGGGCGACGCGATCGCCGCGGCCCGCAGGCGGCTGCCGATGGTGGAGGTCGACGCCGCCGCCACGGTCGTCGGGCCCCACGGCCCGGTCCCGTTCCTCGATGTCTTCGCGGGCCGCGACGAGCTCGTCGTCTACCACTCCATGTGGTACGACGGCGCGCCGCCGCAGGGGCAGTGCGAGGGCTGCACGTTCAACCTGTGGCACCTGCGCGACGCGTCCTACCCCAACGCCCGCGGCGTCTCGTTCGCCGCCCTCACCTCCGGGTCGTGGGACGAGGTCGAGCCATACGTCGCGTTCATGGGCTACCCCCAGCCCTGGTTCTCGGTGCGGGGCGTGGAGGCGTCCCTGCGCACCGAGGAAGGTCACCTCACGTGCTACCTCCGCGCAGGCGACCGCGCGTTCCTCACGTACTCGACGACCGGCCGCGGCAACGAGCCCGCCGACACGACGCTCGGGCTGCTCGACATGACGCCCTACGGCCGGCGCGAGGCGTGGCAGGACGACCCGGAGGGCTGGCCCGAGGCGCCCGACGCCGGCGCGCCGGTGGGCGGGCACGGCGCCCCGATCTGCTGGTACTGGCGCACGGACGCCGACGGGCGCGCGACGTGGGGCCCGACGAGCCGCCCTACGGCGCAGTGGACCCGGCCCGGCGCCACCCCCGAGACGACGCTGGGACGCCACGACCACCACCACTGACGTCCCGGCCCTGCCGACGAGCTCGACGTCAGTCGTGCGCCAGCTCCAGCCGGTAGCCCCGCTTGACGACGGTCTTGACCAGGTCACGGCGGCCGGTGGCGTCGCGCAGTCGGGCGACGGCGACCTCGACGGCGTGCGGGTCGCGGGAGCTGCCGGGCAGCACGTCGAGCACCCGCTCGCGCGGCACGACGTCGCCGCCCGCGGAGGCGAGCAGCCGCAGCACCTCGACGCCGGTGGGCGACAGGGGCAGCACCTGCTGGTCGAGGACGGCGACGCGCGCCCGGATGACGAGGGGGCCGGCGACGGTGGCCAGCGCCACGGACTCCAGGTGCTCGTAGTGCCCCACGATCGACCGCACGAGCGCGCCGAGCCGCCCGCGCTCCGGCTGCAGGGTGGGGATGCCGCGCGACTCCAGCGGGCGAGCGGTGACCGGGCCGACGGCGGCGGCCACCATCGACCCCTCGACGAACCGCGCCACGACCGCGTCGCGCAGGCCCTGGGCCTCGACGGCCCGCAGCCACGCCTCGGCGCCGGGCGCGGACGTGAACGCGACGGCGTCGATCTCCCCCGCCGCGGCGGCGCGCACGGACGCCTCGACGGCGGCCGGGTCGGGCGACGGCCCCCACCGGTACACGACCAGCGCGGACACCCGGGCGCCCGCCTTCTCGAACACGACGTCCAACCCGTCGGCGCCCGCCCCGTGGTGCTGGATGGCGACGTGCAGCCCGCTCACGCCCTCGCTGAGCAGCACCTCGGCGACCTCGGCCGACGTCTCGGACTCCGCGACCCAGTCGGCCTGCAGCCCCGCGGCCTGGATGGCGCCGCGCGCCTTGGGCCCGCGCGCGACGATCCGCGACCGGCCCAGGACCGCCAGCAGGTCGTCGGCGAGGCCGTGCGCGTCGGCGGCCTCGATCCACGCACGGAACCCCACGCCGGTGGTCGCGACGACGACGTCGGGCGGGTCGGCCACGAGGGCGCGCGTCGCGGCGATCAGGGCGTCGTCGTCCACGTGCGGGATCATGCTCAGCGCGGGCGCGTGCCGGACGGCGGCGCCGCGGCGCTCCAGCGCGGCGGCCAGCTCCCCGGACCGGCGGTCCGCCGTGACGAGCACCGTGCAGCCCGCCATCACCTGGCCCAGCGCGGGCGTGGGGCGATGCAGCGCGACGGCCTCAGCCACCGGCCCGTCCTGCGGCCTCTCCTGCGACACCCGCGACCTCCAGCAGCTCCTCGTGGGCCACGTCGCCGATCACGACCACGGCCGGCGCGCGGACCCCGACCTCCTCGGCACGCTTGGCGGCCAGGTCGAGGGCGACGCGCGTGACCCGCTGGTCGGGCAGCGAACCTCGTTCCACGATAGCGACGGGCGTCCCCGGCGCGGCGCCCGCGTCCAGCAGGCGGGCGACGATCCCGGGCAGGGCCGCGACCCCCATGAGCACGACGAGCGTCGCCGCGCGGGAGGTCACGCACGCGACGGAGACGTCGTCGAGCACGTCGCCGACCCCCTCGCGGGTGTGGCCCGTGACGACGTGGAACGCCGTCGTCGTGCCGCGGTGCGTCAGCGGCACCCCGGCCAGCGCGGGCGCGGCCAGCGCGGACGACACCCCGGGCACGACCTCGACCGGCACGCCGGCGGCGCGGCAGGCGGCGACCTCCTCCCCGCCGCGGCCGAAGACGAACGGGTCGCCGCCCTTCAGCCGCACCACGTGCTCGCCGGCGAGGGCGCGCGCCACGATCAGCGCGTCGATCTCCTGCTGCGGCAGCGTGTGCCGGCCGGGCGTCTTGCCGACGTCGACGACCTCGACGCCGGGGTCCAGGTCGTCGAGCACCTCGCGCGGCACCAGCCGGTCGGTGACGACGACGTCGGCCGTGGTCAGCGCGCGCCAGGCGCGGTAGGTGAGCAGGTCGGCGGCCCCGGGCCCGGCACCGACGAGGGTGACCCGGCCGGGGGCCGCGCCGGGCGTCGTCATCCGATCCCCACGTGCACGACGCCGCCGGACACGACGACCGGGTACGACGCCAGGTCGCCCGCCAGCCCGGCGCGCGGCTCCTTGCCGGCCGCATCGAGGCAGCGGCCGGTGTGCAGCTCGAAGACCTGCTTGTAGACCGGCGACGCCACGGTGGGCGTGCCGCCGCGGGTGCCCACGATGCCGCGCGACATCACGTTCGCGCCCGAGTACGGGTCGAGCTGCTGCACGGCGCAGACCGTGCCGTCCAGCAGGCGGAACAGCGCCACCTGCAGCTCCTCGCCGTCCGAGCCGGTCACCAGGGCGGCGGCCCCGCGCTCGGGGGCCAGCGCGTCCAGCGGGCAGACGGCGGTCCACCCGGGGCCGTCCACGAGGGCGCTCCCGGGCACAGCGGGGGCGGTGGGGATCAGGGCGGTCATGCGCGCACCTCCAGGGTGGGGCCGGCGACGAGGACGGGGCTGGTGAGGGTGGAGACGAGCTCGGGGTCGGCGCTCCCGGACGCGACCTCCTCCGCGGTGGCCGGGCGCTTCTGCCCGCGCTCCGGCACGTACGCGAGCGCCGGGTCGGGCCTGGTCGGGGCGTTGACGAAGGAGCCGAACCGGGCCAGCTTCTCCGGGTCCTCGAGCACGGCCTTCCACTCGTCCTCGTACCCCTCGACGTGCTTCGCCATCGCGGCGTCGAGGTCTGCTCCGATGCCGAGGGAGTCCTCGACGACGACCTGGCGGATGGCGTCGAGCCCGCCCTCGTACTCCTCGACCCAGGGGGCGGTGCGCTGCAGGCGGTCGGCGGTGCGGATGTACAGCATGAGGAAGCGGTCGATGGTGCGTAGCAGCTCCGCGGAGGTGAGGTTCTCCGCGAGCAGCTGCGCGTGCTTCGGCGTCTGCCCGCCGTTGCCGCCCACGTAGACGTTCCAGCCCTGGTCGGTGGCGATGACCCCGACGTCCTTGCCCCGCGCCTCGGCGCACTCGCGGGCGCAGCCGGAGACGCCGAGCTTGAGCTTGTGCGGGGAGCGCAGGCCGCGGTACCGCAGCTCGAGCTCGACGGCCATGCCGACCGAGTCCTGCACGCCGTACCGGCACCAGGTGGACCCGACGCACGACTTCACGGTGCGCAGCGACTTGCCGTACGCGTGCCCGGACTCGAACCCGGCGTCCACGAGCCGCCGCCAGATCTCGGGGAGCTGCTCGACGCGGGCGCCGAACATGTCGATCCGCTGGCCGCCGGTGATCTTCGTGTAGAGGCCGAAGTCCTTGGCGACCTGCCCGACGACGATCAGCCCCTCGGGCGTCACCTCGCCGCCCGGCATGCGCGGGACGACGGAGTAGGTGCCGTCCTTCTGCATGTTGGCGAGCATGTGGTCGTTGGTGTCCTGGAGCGTGGCCTGCTCGCCCGCGAGGATGTGCCCGTTGCCGAGGCTGGCGAGGATCGAACCGACCGTGGGCTTGCAGATGTCGCAGCCTCGGCCGGCGTCACTGGCTCCGTCGGGCACGCGCCCGAAGCGGGCGATGATCTCGCTGAACGTGTGCAGGTCCGCCACGCGCACGGCGTCGAAGAGCTGGGCGCGGGAGAGCTCGAAGTGCTCGCACAGCGCGTTGCTCACCTCGACGCCGGCCTTGGCCAGCTCCGTCTTCGTCAGCTTGGTGACCAGCGGCAGGCAGGCGCCGCACGTGGTGCCGGCCCGCGTGCACGCCTTGACCCCCGCGACGTCCGTGCACTCGTGCCCCTCGAACGACCCGTTGACCGCGCCCCGGATCGTGCCGGCCGAGACGTTGTTGCAGGAGCAGACGTTCGCGTCGTCGGGCAGCTCCAGCGTCGGCGCGCCGCCGGCGCCCTCCGGCAGCAGGAACGCGCTGGGGTCGCCCGGCAGCTCCGCCCCGAGCATCGGCCGCAGCGACGCGTACGGCCCGGCGTCGCCGACGAAGACGCCGCCCAGCAGGGTGCGCGCGTCGTCGGCCATCACGAGCTTGCTGTAGATGCCCCGCAGCGGGTCGGCCCACACGATCTCGACCGACTTCTCGGTGCGGCCGTGCGCGTCGCCGAAGCTCGCGACGTCGACGCCCGAGAGCTTGAGCTTCGTCGCCGTGTCCGCGCCGGGGAACGTGGCCTCGCCGCCGAGCAGCCGGTCGGCCACGACCTCCGCCATCGTGTTGCCGGGCGCCACCAGGCCGAGGCAGCGTCCCTCGATGCAGGCGACCTCGCCGATCGCCCAGACGTGCTCGTCGGCGGTGCGGCAGGAGAGGTCGACGACGGCGCCGCCGCGCTCGCCGATCTCGAGCCCGGCCGCGCGGGCCAGCTCGTCGCGGGGCCGCACGCCCGTGGCCATCACGACGACGTCCACGTCGAGCCGCCCGCCGTCCGCGAAGTCCATCCGGCCCACGTGCCCGGTGCGGCGGTGCGGGCGGATCGCCTTCGTGGCCGTGTCGGTGCGCACGGAGATGCCCTTGTCGTTGATGAGCCGCTTCAGCGCGTGCCCGCCGCCCAGGTCGATCTGCACGTCCATGAGGTGCGTGCCGAACTGGATCACCGTGGCCTGCGCGCCGAGCGCCTTGAGCGCACCCGCCGCCTCCAGCCCGAGCAGGCCGCCGCCGACGACGGCGCCGCGCACCGGCCGCTCGACCACGCCGCCCCGCGTCTCGACCCGCCCCGCCTCGCGCTTGGCCTCCACCCAGCCGCGCAGCGCCGCGACGTCGTCGATGGTGCGGTAGACGAAGACGCCCGGCAGGTCGTTGCCGTCGATGGGCGGCATCGCGGCGCTCGAGCCCGTGGCGAGCACCAGCTCGTCGTAGGCGTGCACGCGGCCGAGCCGGTCGGTGACGGTCCGCGCCGCGCGGTCGATCGACGCGACGGCGCAGTCGCGGTGCAGGTCGACCAGCGGGTCGTCCCACAGGGCCGGGTCGCCGAGCGTGAGCTCCTCGGCGTCGCGCACCTCGAAGTAGCGGGTGAGGCCCACGCGGTCGTACGGCTTGCGCGGCTCCTCGGCGAAGACGGTCACGCGCCAGGCGCCGGCGTCGTCGCGCGCCCGCAGCGCCTCGACGAACCGCTGCGCGACCATGCCGCCACCCACGACGACGACGTGCCGCGCGTCCGGCCGGGGGCTGGGGGGCGTGCCCTGCGTCTCGTTCATGGCGCTGACGCTAGGAAGCCGCCGTGTCACGGCCGTCAGGCCGCGGTTACCTCACGGGAACATCTGCCTCACGCGCGAAACATGGCGCGCGAGAGGAGCACCGTCACCAGCCCGGGACGACCTCCAGCGGCCCCTCGTCCGGGGTCGGGACCTGGAAGCCGTCGTGGAAGGCGGCGGCCGTCTCCGGCGTCAGGACGACGTCGTGCGGGTGCGCGGCGGCCCGGGCGGCCACCCGGGCGAGCGCGACGTCGCGGGGCGTGTCCACGTAGACGACGAGGGTGTCGGCGCCGTGCGCCGCGCCGAGCGCCCGGTACTCGTCCCGCGACGCGCGCGACCAGAACGACGAGTCGACGACGACGTCGCGCCCCTGGTCGAGGAGGATCTCGACCCGGGACCGCAGGGCGTCCGCCACCCGCTGGGCCGCGTCGTCCGGCAGCGGGTGCACGGCCGCGTGCCCGGCCGCCCAGGCGAGCTCGTCGAGGGACGCGACCGCGTAACCGTCGGGCACCCAGCGGCGGGCGTGCGTGGACTTGCCCGCTCCGGCGGGTCCGCACAGCAGGACGAGGTGCGACACGGTCGTGACGCTACCCTCGCTGTCCATGCCGACGACGCCGACGACGATGCCGACCAGGACGTTCGACCCGCGCACGACCACGAACCCGGGGGTCCGCGCCGTCGGACGGTGGCTCGGCCGGCTCAACGACCGGTACCCGTGGAGCCACAACGACCACTTCCACGGCTGGATCCTGCGGCGGCTGCCGCGACGCCGGCGCCGCGCGCTCGACGTCGGCTGCGGCACCGGCCTGCTGGTCGACCGGCTGCGGCGCGCGGGCGCCACCGTCGTCGGGCTCGACGCGGACGCCGCCATGGCCGAGGTGACCGCCGCGCGGTTCGCGGGAGACCCGGGAGTGACCGTGCGGCACGGCCGGTTCGAGGACGTCCCTGCCGACGGGTCGTTCGACGTCGTGACGATGGTCGCCTCCCTGCACCACCTGGACCTCGAGCCCACCCTCCGGCACGCCGCCGGCGTCCTGGCCCCCGGCGGGCGGCTGCTGGTGGTCGGCCTGGCGCGGATCGGCGCGCCGCGCGACCTGGCCGTCGACCTGGTCTCGTCGTTCGTCAACCCCGTCGTCGGGATGATCAAGAGCCTGGGCCGATCCCGTGGGCCCGCCGAGGTGCCCGGCGACGACGGCCCGCCCGTGCCGATGCGCGACTCGCGCGAGTCGTACGGCGAGGTCCGAGACACCGCCCGCCGCGTGCTGCCGGGTGCGCGGTTCCGCCAGCGGCTGTTCTTCCGTTACACGCTCGAGTGGACCTCCCCGACCTCCTGATCCTCCGTCTCCGGCCTCGCCGTCGTGCTCGACAGCCACTCCACCAGCCCGCACACCGCCTCCGTGCAGCTGCCGCAGCCGGTGGTGGCGCGCGTCGCGCGCGCGACGTCCTCCCGCGTCGTCGCGCCGTCGGCCACGCACGCGGCGACGTCGTGCTTGGTGACGCCGTTGCAGCGGCAGACGGTGGCGTCGTCGGGCATGTGCTCGGGGCTGGACGCCGGCTCGGCGGCGGGCATGACGGGCGTGAGCAGCAGGAACGCCGGGTCGGCGGGCACGGGCGTGCGGCGTGTGTAGGCGGCGGTGAGGTCGGCGGCCACGCGGGCGTCGCCCACGCACGTGGCACCCACCAGGACGCCGCCGGCCACCACGGCCTCCACGTAGCGCCCCGCGGCCGGGTCGCCGAGGCGCACGGCCCGCTCCCCCGGCGCCGGGACGCGGCCGGAGCCGCAGCGGCCCATCGCGACCACGCTCAGCGGCCCGGCCTTGACCTTCACGACGTCGGTGCCCCGGGCGTCGACGCCGCCGGCCCGCGCCCCCGGCGCGCGCGACGACAGCAGGGTCCCGAGGCGCACCGCCATCGACGGAGACGTGCCGTCTCCCGGCAGCCGCAGGTGCTCGCGCGGTCCCTCGACCACCGCCGCCGCGCGAGGCCGGGCCGCGAGCGCCACCAGGTGCTCGGCGAGCCGCCTCGCCTGGTCCCAGCCCTCCGCGACCAGGCCGCGCGACCCCTCCGGCGGCTGCGCGCAGTCACCGACGGCGAAGACGCGCGGGTCGGTGACCGACGCCAGGTCCGGCCCCACGACGACACCCCGCTCGACGGCGAGCCCGGACCGCCGCGCCAGCGCCGTCTCCGGCGCGGTGCCGCAGGCGAGGACGACCAGGCCCACGCCGAGCGTCTCCCCCGGCTCGGTGGTCGCGCCGTCGAGCCGCACGCCCACGGCCCGGCCCCCGACGAGGAGCAGCTCCTGCGGCCGCACGCCCGTCCGCACGGCCACGCCCGCCGCCTCCAGGCCCGCGCGCAGCACGGCGCCCGCCTGGTCGTCGAGCTGCCGGTCCATCGGTGCGCCCGCGCCGTGCACGAGCGTCGTGGGCAGGCCCCGCCCGGCCAGCCCGAGCGCGATCTCCACGCCCAGCACCCCGCCGCCGACGACCACGGCCCGCGGCGTGTTCACGGTGGCGGCGACCACCTCGCGGGCGTCGTCGAGCGTGCGCAGCGCGTGCACCCCGGCGGGAAGGGACGCGGGGCCGGAACCGAGACCGGGCACGTCGGGCAGGCGCGCGGCGGCGCCCGTAGCGAGGACCAGGTGGTCGTAGGGGTGGTGGGCCCCGTCGTCGGTCACGACCACGCGAGCGTCCCGGTCGACGACCGCCGCGGCCGTGCCCCGCAGCACCCGGGTGCGGCCGTCGTCGACCGTGGGCATGCCGATCGCCGCGACGTCCGTGCGCCCGGCGACCACGTCCGACAGCAGCACGCGGTTGTACGGCTCGTACGGCTCGGCGCCGAGCACCGTGACGTCGAGCGCACCGTCGGCGTCGCGCCGGGACAGCTCGTCGGCGAGGCGCGCGCCCACCATGCCGTGACCGATCACGACCACCCGGTGCGGCACGCGCAGGCCCTGCTGCGGGTCGTGACTCATGCGGGGACCTCCAGGGTCTCGACGGCCGTCGCGGCCAGGTCGGGGACGGCCGGCGTCACCGACACCGCACAGACCTTGAACTCGGGCATGGCGGAGACCGGGTCGACGGCGTCGGTCGTGAGGCGGTTGACGCTGCCCGCGCCGCTCCAGTGGAACGGCATGAAGACGGTGTCCGGGCGGACGGCATCCGTCCAGCGCGCGGTCGCCTCGACGACGCCGCGCGCCGAGGTCAGCCGCGCCCGTGCCCCGTCCCCGACGCCGACGCGCAGTCCCAGCAGCGGGTGCAGCTCGACGTACGGCTCGGGCACGAGCCGCTCCAGCTCCGGCACCCGGTGCGTCTGCGCCCCCGACTGGTAGTGCTGCAGCACCCGCCCGGTGACGAGGTAGGTCGGGGCGTCCGGGCGCACGTCGTCCGACGGGCCGGCGTGGTCCACCGCGACCATCCGCGCCCGGCCGTCCGGCGTCGCGAACCGGTCGAGGAACACGCGCGGCGTCCCGGGGTGCTCGCCCGGCGACCTGTCAGGACCAGGGTCACGAAAACCTGCGTGTGGTCCTGACAACTTCCGCGCTTCGGAGTCGTCAGGGCCAGAACCGTCAGAACCTGCCCGTGGCCCTGACAGCTCGGGGGTGGCAGCCGGGCAGGGCCAGTACAGCCCTGCGCCGCCGGCGGCGTCGTGCGCGTCGAGGCGGGCGTGGCTGAGCCCGGAGTAGTCGGCGACGCCGCCCGCAGACGCGCGCGCCAGCTCGTCGAACACGACGGCGGGGTCGGTCGGGAAGGCGACGTCGGAGCCCAGGCGGCGGGCGAGCTCGGCGAGGATCCACAGCTCGGACCGGGCCTCGCCCGGCGGGTCCGCAGCGCGCCGGCGGCGGATCACGCGCCCCTCGAGGTTCGTCATCGTGCCCTCCTCCTCGGCCCACTGGGTGGTGGGGAGCACGACGTCGGCCAGGAGCGCGGTCTCGGACGGCACGACGTCGCACACCACGAGCAGGTCGAGCGCGGCGAGGCGCTCCCGCACGCGGTCGGCGTTCGGCGCGGAGACGACGACGTTCGAGCCGTGCACCAGCAGCGCGCGCGGCCCGCCGGGGGCGCCGAGGGAGGTCAGCAGCTCGACGGCGGGCACCCCCGGCCCGGGCAGCGTCCCCGGGTCTACGCCCCACACCCCGGCGACGTGCGCGCGGGCCGCCGGGTCGTCGATCTTCCGGTAGCCGGGCAGCTGGTCGCACTTCTGCCCGTGCTCGCGCCCGCCCTGCCCGTTGCCCTGCCCGGTGAGGCAGCCGTACCCCGAGCCCACGCGCCCGGGGAGCCCGAGGGCCAGCGCCAGGTCGATCGCCGCCGTCACGGTCGCGGTGCCCTGGGCCGACTGCTCGACGCCGCGGCCCGTGAGCACGTACGCCCCGCGGCCCCCGCGCGACGGCGACGCCGCGGCCAGCAGCCGCGCCACCCGCCGCAGCTCCTCGGCCGGGACGCCGCACACCGTCTCCGCGCGCTCGGGCCACCAGGCGGCGGCCGAGCGGGCGACGTCGTCGAACCCCGTGGTGCGCCGGGCCACGTACTCCCGGTCGACCAGTCGCTCCGCCACCAGCACGTGCAGCAGCGCCAGCAGCACCACGAGGTCGGTGCCCGGCACGGGCTGCAGGTGCACGCCCTCGCCCGGCCCGGCGAGGCGGGCGGTGGCGGACCGTCGCGGGTCGACGACGACGAGCCCGCCCCCGGCGCGCGCACCGGCGATGTGCTGCACGAACGGCGGCATCGTCTCGGCCGCGTTGGAGCCGAGCAGCAGGATCGCGCCGGCCCCGGCAAGGTCGGTCACCGGGAACGGCAGCCCGCGGTCCAGGCCGAACGCCCGGTTCCCCGCGGCGGCGGCCGACGACATGCAGAACCGGCCGTTGTAGTCGATGTTCGGCGTGCGCAGCACGGTGCGGGCGAACTTGCCGAGGGCGTACGCCTTCTCGTTCGTCAGCCCACCGCCGCCGAACACCGCCACCGCCTCGGGGCCGTGCTCGACGGCCAGCCCCTCGAGACGCGCGGCGACGCGGTCGAGGGCGTCGTCCCACGGCGCCGGCGCGAGCGCGCCGTCGGCTCCGCGGACGAGCGGCGTCGTGAGCCGGTCCGTCGCACGCAGCACCGTCGCGCTGGTCCACCCCTTCTGGCACAGCCCGCCGCCGTTCGTGGGGAACTGCCGCGGCGTCACCGTCACGGGCAGTCCCGCCCGGCTCCCCGACGCGGGACCGGCGGGCGCGAGGTCCATGCCGCACTGCAGGGCGCAGTACGGGCAGTGGGTGGCGACCGCGGCCCCGACCGTCGTCATACGCGCGCCGCCCGCATCGCCGTGCCGCGCCGGGCGTACACCGCCCACGTGACGACCGCCATCACGGCGTACGCCCCGACGAACACCCACAGCGCGGCGACCAGCGAGCCCGTCATCGACGTCGACATCGCGAACCCGCGCGGCACGAGGAACCCGCCGAGCGCGCCGACGGCCCCGGCGATGCCGATGCAGCCGGCGGCCGCGCGGGCCGTCGCGGCGGCGTCGCGCCCCGCCCCAGCGACGCGGAACGCCGCGGGGATCATCCGGTACACCGACCCGTTGCCGACGCCGGTCGCGACGAACAGCACGAGGAACGACGCGAAGAAGAGGCCGAACCGGTGGCTGCCGAGCGCGGAGATCGCGCCGACCGCCCCGGCGATCATCACCGCGTAGCAGCCGACCGTGACGACGGCGCCGCCGACGCGGTCGGCGAGGATCCCGCCGAGCGGCCGCGCCACCGACCCCACGAGCGCCCCGAGGAACGCCAGCGACAGGCTCACCTCGGGGAACTGCCCGGCCAGCAGCGTCGGGAAGGCCCCGGAGAACCCGATGAACGACCCGAACGTGCCGATGTACAGGAACGAGATGACCCAGGTGTGCGGCTCGCGCACGGCCACCGCGAACGACCGCGGGTCAGCCTTCGCCGCGGACAGGTTGTCCATGAACCGCCAGGCGAGGAACGCCGCGAGCACGACGAACGGGACGAAGACGAGGCTCGCCCGCTCCAGCGCCACGCCCGCGCCGGTGGCGATCACGAGCGGGACGACGAGCTGCACGACGGCGGTGCCGAGGTTGCCGCCCGCGGCGTTCCAGCCGAGGGCCGCGCCCTTCTCCCGCTCGGGGAAGAAGAACGAGATGTTCGCCATCGAGGACGCGAAGTTGCCGCCGCCGAAGCCGGCCAGAGCCGCCACGGCGAGCAGCACGCCGAACGACGTCTCCGGCCGCTGCACGACGACCGCCAGCGCCAGCGTCGGGATCAGCAGCAGCGACGCCGACACGACCGTCCACGTCCGGCCGCCGAACACCGGCACCGCGAGGGTGTACGGGATGCGCAGCGTCGCGCCGACCAGCGACGGCACCGCGATGAGCCAGAACATCTGGTCGGTGGTGAGCGTGAACCCGGCGGCGGGCAGCTGCGGCACGACGATCGACCAGAGCGCCCACACGCAGAACCCGAGGAACTCGGCGAACACCGACAGGGCGAGGTTCCGGCGCGCGACGCGGCGTCCCCCGCCCGCCCAGAACTCCGGGTCCTCGGGCCGCCATTCGTCGATCCAGCGACCGGGCCGGGCGTGCGCCCCCGGAGGTGCGGCCGCCGGTGCCGGGGCAGCGGTCGGAGCAACCATGTGTGTCCTCCTGTGCGCGGGCCCGACGACGCCGGGCGGTGGTCTCGAACTGGCCTGGAACCACCGGCGCGTCGTCGGGCCGGTGGTCCGACGCTAGGAAGACGGTGTTTCGACGCCCGACGTCGGGCCGTGAAATGCGCGTGAGCACGATCGCACAGGCTTCGCCGCCGGCCTGTGAGGCTCAGGCCACCGGGGAGACCGCGCGGGGCGTCAGGTCGTCGCCGCCCGCCAGGATGCGCCGTTCGAGGTCGCGCAGCTCGGGCCCGGGCTCCACCCCGAGCTCGTCGACCAGCGTGCGCCGGACCGCCCGGTAGACCGCGAGCGCGTCCGCCTGCCGACCGCTGCGCCAGAGCGCCGTCATGAGCAGGGCGTGCAGGTGCTCGCGCAGGGGGTGCCGGCGCACCAGGGCCGCGAGGTCCGCCACCACGGTCTCGTGCCGCCCGCAGTCGAGCTCGGCGGCGTAGAGCTGCTCGCGGGCCGCGTCGCGGCGCTCGGTGAGCCGCTCGGCGTCACCGGCCAGGGGGCACAGGTCCAGCCCCTGGTACGCCTCGCCCCGCCATAGCCGCAGCGCGCGGCGCAGGAGCGAGGCCCGCCGGCACGGGTCGTCGGTGTGCTCGGCCTGCTCCAGGACCTCGTCGAAGACCTGGGCGTCCAGCTCGCGCGGCGCGACCCGCAGCACGTAGCCCCCCGGATCCAGCAGCAGCCGCTCGGGTTCGCCCATGGCGCGGCGCAGGCGGTGCACGGTCAGGTGCAGCCGCTGCGGGTCGGGAGAGTCCGTCGTGTCCCACAGCGCGTCGAGCAGCGTCTCCGCCGGCACCGGGGCGTTGGCGTGCGCGAGCAGCAGCCCCAGGAGGCCGAGGCGTACCGCTCCGGCGACGGGCGCGACGTCGTCCCCGTGCGTCACGCGTACCGGTCCCAGCACCTCGAAGCGCATCGCTCCCCCTCCGTCCGGCGGGTCCCACTCCCCGGGCGCCCACTCCCCTCAAGAGGTGATCGGGGCGACGAAAAGTACGCGACGCGGGCGAGAAAGCGGGACGGAAGCGAGAGGGAAGGACGAGGAAAGCGGGGGTCGGCACGGTGGGGCATCGGCCGCCGCACGACGGCGGCTCCCGACAGCACGGAGAGGAACCATGAGACACAGCACGCGAAGGACACTGGCCGCTGCGGCGGTCGGCGCGGCGGGCCTCGGCCTGCTGGGCGGCACCGCGGCGACGGCCGCTCCCGCGACGACGGCGGCGTCCTGGAACGACTACGGCGCGGACTGGGACGACCCGAACGACGCGGGCGGCATCTCCGTCTACGAGAAGACGGTCAAGTACAGCAACGGCGAGAGCGTGATGGCCCAGTTCATCGCGCGCGGCGAGCACCTGACGATCTGGGACGACCACGACAACGACCGCAAGGCCATCGTCAAGCTCTGGGTCGGCAGGAGCGGCCCCGCCGTCTTCTACGCGAAGGGCGACGGCACGGAGACCCGGTTCAACCTCTCCTACGACGAGGGTCAGACCGTGAAGATCCAGGTCTGCACGTCCACGTCGTCGAAGGCCCAGTGCTCGTCCGGCACCTATCGCGGCCGGTCCTGAGGAGGCGTCATGCGACTTCGCACCACGACGGCGGCCGCGGCCGCCGCGATCGTCACGGCCGGGGCGGCGC
>NZ_JBHVBO010000104.1:0-14851 GCF_042668085.1 Isoptericola sp. NPDC057391
CCCCCGGCTGGTGCGCGCGTGACCGCCCGACCCGCCGCCCGCTGCGGCGCCCCCGCCGCCCACGTCGCCGACATCCGCCGCGACGCCGATCGTCCCCTCGTGACCGGAGGCCCCCGATGACCGTCACCGATGCACCGCGCGTCCGCCTCGCCGACCCTGCTGCCGACCCTGCTGCCGGGCCTGGCGGCGGACCTGCCGCCGGACCTGCCGCCGGACCTGCCGCGGACCGGCGCGCACGCCGACGGGCCGACCGCGAGCGAGAGCTCGCCGCGCCCCACGGCTGGCTGAGCCTGGCCGGCTTCCACTGGCTGCCCTCGCGACCGGAGCCGCTGCCCGGCGTGCCCGGCCTGTGGCTCGCCGACGACGCCGGCGCGCACCTGCGGCCGGGGGAGACGGACGGCCCGCGGGTCCAGGGGCCCGACGTCGCGGACGGCGCGTACGACGGCGACGTCCCGGAGGGCGGCAGCGTCGTCCTCGGCACCTTCCTGCCCGCCGGGCGTGAGCCCGTCGACGGTGCCGCCCCGGACGAGCCGGCCCCGGGCGTGACGGCGGGCGCGGTGACGGCGGGGGAGACGTCCGCGGTGGCGATCGAGCTGGTGCGGCGCACCGGTCGCCTCGCGATCCGGCTGCGCGACCCGCACGCCCGGGCCCGCCTCGACTTCGCCGGCGTGCCGGTCTTCGAGCACGACCCGTCATGGGCGCTCGAGATGCCCGTGCGGCTGTACGACGCGCCCCAGGAGCTCGTCGTCGGCGCCGCCCGCCCCGGGCTGGTGCACCGGCTGCAGGCGGTCGGCGAGCTCGACCTGACCCGCGGCGACCGGACCGTCACGCTCGTGCTGACCGGCGGGCCCGGCGACGCCCCGACGCTCCTGTTCAGCGACGAGGCCCCCGGCGTCGCGCCGTGGCGGCTGGCGCGCCCCGAGCTGCCGGGGTCCCTGACCCCGGGCGGCTCCGGCGTCGCTCGCCTCGACCTCAACGAGGCCGTCAACCTGCCGTACGCGTTCAGCGACCACGGCACCTGCCCCGCCCCGCCACCGGGCAACCACGTCCCGTTCGCCGTCACGGCGGGGGAGCAGGCACCGCGATGACCACCGTCACCACCCGGGACCCTCGGCCCCCGGCCACCCCGACGCCGCTGGACGACGGCCCGCCCACGCTGTACGGGCACCTGCGCATCGTCCCTGCCCGGCACCCCGGGCGCTGGATCGCGACCGCCGGCGTGGCCGTGCTGCTCGCGATGGTCGTCAGCTCGCTGGTCACCAACGACCGGTGGGAGTGGGACGTCGTCGCGCAGTACCTCACGTGGCCGTCGATCCTGTCCGGCGCGTGGGCGACGATCCGCCTCACCGCCGCGGCCTCGGTCGTGGGGTTCGCGCTCGGCACCGTCCTGGCGCTCATGCGGCTGTCGCGCTCGCCGCTGCTGGTCGGGGTGTCGTGGGCGTACACGTGGGTGTTCCGCTCCGTACCCCTGCTGCTGCAGCTGCTGCTCTGGTACAACCTGGCCTACCTGTATCCGCACCTGAGCCTCGGCGTCCCCTTCGGCCCCGAGCTCCTCTGGTTCGACACCCTCGGCGTCATCGACAAGTTCGGCGCCGCCATCCTGGGCCTGGGGCTGTCCCAGGCCGCGTACTCCGCCGAGATCGTGCGCGCCGGCATCCTCAGCGTCGACCAGGGGCAGCAGGAGGCGGCCGCCTCCCTCGGCATCCCGCGCCGACGCCAGGTGACCCGCGTCGTGCTGCCGCAGGCGATGCGCTCGATCGTGCCGACGGCGGTCAACGAGGTGATCGGCCTGCTCAAGGGCACGTCGATCGTCTACGTCCTGGCGTACGGCGAGCTGTTCTACATCGCGTCCGTCATCTACGGCCGCAACGGCAAGGTCGTGCCCCTGCTCATCGTGGCGGCGATCTGGTACCTCGTGCTCACCACGCTGATCACGATCGTCCAGTACTACGTGGAGCGGCACTACGCGAAGGGCGCCGTGCGCACCCTGCCGCTCACGCCGCTGCAGCGGCTGCGCTGGTCGTCCGCCGTGACCCTGGCCCGCCTCACCGGCCGCCCCGTGCCCCCGCACGTGCCGCCGGCGTTCGCGGCCCGCGCCCGGGTCGGCGTCCTCACCCGCACGGCCCGCCCCTCGGGAGGCCCCGCATGACCGCCGATGCCCGCACCCTCGGCCGCGTCGAGGTGCACGGCGTGCACAAGAGCTTCGGCACCCTCGAGGTGCTGCGGGACGTGAACCTCACCGTCGAGCCCGGCACCGTGACGGTCGTCCTCGGGCCGTCGGGCTCCGGCAAGTCCACGCTGCTGCGCGCGATCAACCACCTCGAGAAGGTCGACGCCGGGTTCGTCACGGTGGACGGCGACCTCGTGGGGTACCGACGCCGGCACAGCCGACGTGGCGGCCGGCGGGGCGAGGTGCTGCAGGAGCTCACGGAGCGGGAGATCCTCGGGCAGCGGACCCGCATCGGGTTCGTCTTCCAGGGCTTCAACCTGTTCCCCCACCTCACCGTGCTGGAGAACGTCGTCGAGGCGCCGCTGTCCGCGCAGCGCCGCCCCCGCGCGGAGGTGGAACCCGAGGCGCGCGAGCTGCTGGCCCGCGTCGGGCTCGCCGACAAGGCGGACGCCCGACCTCGCCAGCTCTCGGGAGGTCAGCAGCAGCGCGTCGCGATCGCCCGCGCCCTCGCGCTGCGGCCCCGCGTGCTGCTCTTCGACGAGCCCACCTCCGCCCTCGACCCCGAGCTGGTCGGCGAGGTGCTCACGGTCATCAAGGACGTCGCGAGCACCGGCACCACCCTCGTCGTCGTCACCCACGAGATCGGCTTCGCCCGCGAGGTCGCGGACACCGTCGTGTTCATGGACGACGGCGTCGTCGTGGAGCAGGGGCCGCCCGCCCAGGTGCTCGACCACCCACGCCACGACCGCACCCGCGCCTTCCTCGACAAGGTCCTGTGACAGCCCGCCGACGTACCCCGTCCGCCCGTACCCGACCCCAGGAGACTCCCGTGACCGCACCGACCCGCCGAGCCCGCGCGCTCGCCCTGCTCGCCACCGTCCCCCTGCTGACCCTCACGGCGTGCGCCGGCGTGAGCACCTCCGCGCCCGAGGCCGCCGGAGCCGGCGCCGGAGCCCCCGCCGGCACCAGCTCCGAGGGCGCGGCCGCCGCCGGGCTCGAGGTCAGCACCAGCCCCGACCAGGACCGGGTCCGGTCCACCGAGTCGGCCGAGGCCGTCGGGCTGCTGCCCGACGCGTTCGCCGACAAGGACGACTTCGTCGTCGCCGTCAGCGCCGGCGCGGCCCCGCCGCTCGGCTTCTTCGCCGACGACGACAAGACCCCGATCGGGAACGAGACCGACATCGCCCAACTCGTCGCGGACGGCCTCGGCAAGGACCTGCGCCTCGAGGTCAAGGCCTGGGCCGACTGGCCCCTGGCCCTGCAGTCGGGCGACGTCGACGCCGTCATCTCCAACGTCACCGTGACCGAGGAGCGCAAGGAGACCATCGACTTCTCCTCCTACCGCAACGACGAGCTGGGCTGGCTCGCCAGGGCCGGCTCGGACGTCTCGGAGATCAGCGAGCGGGAGGACATCGCCGGGCTGCGGGTGGGCGTCGGCTCGGGCACCAACCAGGAGAAGATCCTGCTCGAGTGGAACGACCAGAACGTCGCCGAGGGGCTCGAGCCCGTCGCCGGCGGCGTGCCGGAGTACTACGAGCAGCTCTCCGACGTCCTGCTCGCCCTGAAGTCCGGACGCCTCGACGTCTACGTGGGCCCGAACGCGTCCCTCGCCTACCAGGCCAAGATCGCGCCCGACGAGCTCGCGGTCGTCGGCACGCTCAACGGCGGCTGGCCCGACA
Organism: Isoptericola sp. NPDC057391; assembly: GCF_042668085.1. NCBI lineage: Bacteria > Bacillati > Actinomycetota > Actinomycetes > Micrococcales > Promicromonosporaceae > Isoptericola > Isoptericola sp. NPDC057391. The sequence goes on from NZ_JBHVBO010000104.1 coordinate 3,850, forward strand.
CCGCGCAGATCGCCGTCGCGACCAAGAAGGGCAACGACCTCGCGCCCGCCGTCACCGCCGCCCTGCAGCAGGCCTTCGACGACGGCGCGTACGCCCGCGTGCTCGAGCGCTGGGGTCTCGAGTCCGAGGCCCTCGAGAAGCCCGAGACCAACCCGCCGGGCCTGCCGGCGACCGAGTGAGGGCCGCCGCCGACCCCGCCCGTCGCCCCAGCACGGCCGACCCCGCACCACCTGCGAGCTGGAGACCACCATGACCGACCCCACCCGGCTGCCCCTGTCCGTCCTCGACCTCGCCCTCGTGCCCGAGGGGCGCACGGGCGCGCAGGCGGTGCGCGACGCCGTCGACCTCGCAGCGGACCTCGACCGGCTCGGCTACCACCGGGTCTGGTACGCCGAGCACCACCTGTCGCCCGGCGTGGCATCCGCCTCGCCCGCGGTGCTCGCGGCCGCCGTCGCGGCCCGCACCGAGCGGATCCGCGTGGGCTCGGGCGCCGTGCTGCTCAGCACCACCAGCCCCCTGGTCGCGGCCGAGCAGTTCGGCACGATCGCCGCGCTGCACCCCGGGCGGGTGGACCTGGGCCTGGGTCGCGCGTTCACGCCGCCGCAGGGCGACGCGCCGCGGCCGGCCCCGTCGGGGACGACGACGGGCCGACCGCGTGTCGTCGACGGGCTGTACGTGCCGCCCGCGCCGCCGACCGCGGGGGACTCGGCGCTGCGCGAGCGCGCGCTGGCCCAGGCCGCCGTGGTGGGCGCGTCGCGCACGCCGGCGAGCTTCCGCGCGGAGGTCGAGCTCGTGCTCGGCCTGCGGGCGGGCGCGTACGCGGACGGCGGCGGCCGGCGGTACGTGTCCCCGCCGGTGCAGGGCGCCGCGTTCGAGCTGTGGGTGCTCGCGTCCTCGGCCGGCGAGAGCGCCCGCGTCGCCGGGGAGCTCGGCCTGCCCCTGGCGGCGAACTACCACGTCAGCCCGGCGAACACCCTCGAGACGGTCGCCGCGTACCGGGCGGCGTTCCGGCCCGGGGTGCTCGCCGAGCCGTACGTCGTCGTCTCCGCCGACGTGCTCGTCGCCGACACCACCGAGCGCGCCCGCGAGCTCGCGGCGCCGTTCGCCGACTGGGTGCTCTCCATCCGGCGCGGGGCGGACGGCGCGATCGCCTACCCCCGCCCCCCCGACGCCACGCCGTGGGCGGAGCGGCCCGAGGCCGAGCGCGCCGTGGTCGCCGACCGGGTGGACACGCGCGTCGTCGGCGACCCGGCGACCGTCGTGGAGCGCCTGGCCACCCTGGCCCGCGTCACCGGGGCCGACGAGCTGCTCGTCACGACCGCCGCGCACGACCCCGCCGACCGGCGCCGGTCCTTCGGGCTGCTGGCCGACGCCTGGGCCGGTCGGCCCGCCCGCCTGCCGGACGTCGCCGCCGGCCCTCGCACCCCCGCCCCGACCGCCGAAGAGGAACCCATGTCCCCTACCAGCCCCCACCTGCAGCACCCCACGTCCGCCGGCGTCAAGGTCCAGGACGGCGCCCTGCTGGTCGACGTGCGCTCGGCCGCCGGCCGCGCGTCCGCCGGCGCCGTCCCGGGCGCGACCGTCGTCGACCGCCACGACCTCGACGCGCTGTTCGGCCCGGCCCGCGCCCCCGTGATCCCGCTCGACACCCCGGTCGTCGTGGTGTGCGGGTCGGTGACCGGCTCCGGCCCCGTCGCCGAGGCGCTCGCCGCCCGCGGCTACACCGACGTCTCCCACGTCGACGGCGGCTTCCCCGCGTGGAAGGCCGCCGGCCTCCCGACCACCGAACCCTCGAGGAACGGCAGCTGAGCAGCAGCGCCGCCCCACGACCGACCCAGAAGGAGACCCCAATGCCCGTCGAGTTCCTCGGCATCGCCACCACCAACGACGCCTCCGAGACCTCCGCCCGCACCACGGCCGCGTTCGACCCCGCCTACCTGGAGCGCCTCGTGCGCGCCCACGAGGACAACGGGTGGACGCGGGTGCTGTTCGCCTACGGGTCGTCCGGCCCCGAGCCGGCCGCGCTCGCCGCCTACACCGCGGCGCGCCTGCAGGGCATCGAGCTCCTGCTGGCGCACCGCCCGAACGTCTCGTCCCCGACGTACGCCGCCAAGACGTTCGCCACCCTCGACCAGCTGTCCGGCGGCCGGCTGTCGGTGCACTTCATCACCGGCGGCAACGACCACGAGCAGGGGCGCGAGGGCGACCGGCTCACCAAGGACGAGCGGTACGCGCGCACCCACGAGTACATCCGGATCGTCAAGCGGGCGTGGACCAGCCCGGAGGCGTTCGACCACCACGGCGAGTTCTACGACTTCGAGGACTTCGTGCTCGAGGCGAAGCCCTTCGAGGGCCACGTGCCGACGGTCTCCTTCGGCGGGTCGTCGGACGCCGCCTTCCGGGTGGGCGCGGCCGAGGCCGACATCTACGCGGTGTGGGGCGAGCCCCTGGCCCGCACGAAGGAGCAGATCGACCGGGTGCACGCGGAGGCCGCGGCCGCCGGGCGGACGACGCCGCCGCGCATCCACGCGGCCTTCCGACCGATCGTCGCCCCCACCGAGGAGCTGGCCTGGGAGAAGGCGCACCGCGTGCTGGACCGGATCGAGGCGCGCAAGGCGGCGCTCGGCGGGCAGCTGTCGCGGCGGCACCCGATCGACAAGCCCGAGAACGCCGGGTCGCAGCGCCTGCTCGAGATCGCCGCGGCCGGCGAGCGGTACGACACCGCGCTGTGGACCGCGACGGCGAGGGCGACCGGCGGGGCAGGGAACTCCAACGCGCTGGTCGGCACCCCCGAGCAGGTCGCCGAGGCGCTGCTCGCGTACTACGACCTCGGCGTGCGGATCATCTCCGCGCGCGGCTACGACCTGCTCGACGACGCGGTCGACTTCGGCCGGTACGTCATCCCGCTCGTGCGCGAGGGCGTGGCCGCGCGCGACCGCGCCGCGGGCTCCGCGGTGACGCCGGCCAGGCCGGACGCCGACGCCCCTGCCGACGAGCGGGGTGCGGCGCTGCCCGTCTGACCACGCGACGGGTGTCCGCCATCCGGTCGCCCCGTCGACCGGATGGCGGGCGGCGGGGAGAATGGCCGCGACGTCGACCCCGCGAGGAGGCCATCGTGACCGTCCAGCCGACCCAGGTCGTGATGCTGGCCGTGCTCGTCCTGGCGACCGTCGTCCTCGGCGTGGCGTGGAGGTCCCGGCAGGGTCGCGTCCGCACCACGTCCGCGCGGCGCGGACCTGTCGTGGACTGGGCGGCCCGCGGGGTCCGGCTGGGGGAACGGGCGACGTTCGTCCAGCTGTCCGCCGAGGTGTGCGCCCCGTGCCGGGCCACGGCCCGCGTGCTGAGGGACCTCGCCGAGCGCGAGGCCGGCGTCGCGCACCACGAGCTCGACGTCGAGGACCACCTCGACCTCGTGCGCGAGCTCGGCGCGCTCACCACCCCGACGGTGCTGGTGCTCGACGCGACCGGGGCACAGGCCGCCCGCAGCAGCGGCGGCATGTCTCCCGCCCAGGCGCGCCAGGCCCTGGCCGCCGCCCTGCCGGCGCCCGCCGCCGCCTGACCCGGACCGCCCGGAGGAGACGACGATGACCCGCGAGACCGCCCCCACGCAGGCCCCGGCCGGCATCGACCCGCGCGGCCCGCGGGTGGGCGCCGGCATCACCGCGCTGCTGCTCGCCGTCGTCGTGCTCCTCGGGGCCAGCACCGCCGGCCTCGTGCTGCTCGCCGTCGTGGCCGCCGGCTTCCTGCTGGGCGCCGTCCGCGGCGCCCAGGGCACGGTCCAGGGCTGGCTCTTCAGGACCCTCGTCCGCCCCCGGCTCGCCCCGCCCGCCGAGCTCGAGGACCCGCGCCCGCCACGGTTCGCCCAGCTCGTCGGGCTGATCGTGACCGGCGCCGGTGTCGTCCTCGGGCTCGCGGGCGTGCCGGCCGCCGTGCCCTGGGCCGCGGGGATCGCGTTCGTCGCCGCAGGGCTGAACGCCGTCGTCGGCCTCTGCCTCGGCTGCGAGCTCTACCTGCTCGGGGTGCGGCTCCGGTCGGTCTCCGGGGCGTCGACGTCGCGGTAGGGTCCGGGGCATGGCGACGGTGCTCCCCTTCGACGGTCACACTCCCGACATCGACCCCACCGCGTGGGTCGCGCCCACGGCGACGATCGTGGGGAACGTGCGCATCGGCGCGCGGGCCAGCGTCTTCTACGGCGCGGTGCTGCGCGGCGACATGGACGCGATCGTCCTCGGCGAGGGCTCCAACATCCAGGACAACTGTGTGGTGCACACCGACACCGGCGTCCCCGCGACCATCGGCGCCGGCGTGGGCGTGGGGCACGGCGCCATCATCCACGGCGCCACGGTGGGCGACGGCAGCCTGGTCGGGATGGGCGCCACCCTGTTGAACAACGCCGTCGTCGGCGAGGGGGCGTTCGTCGCGGCGGGCGCGCTGGTGCGCGAGGGTCAGGAGATCCCCGCCGGGCACCTCGCCGTCGGCGTCCCCGCGAAGGACCGGGGTGCGCTCGACGCGGAGGGCGCCGAGCGCGTGCGCCGCAACGCGATCGAGTACCAGGAGCTCGCCGAGCGCCACCGCCGCTCGGTCGGCTGAGGGCGACCGCGGTCGGCGCAGGGGTCAGGCCGCGGGCGTGCGCACCGCGCCGAACGTGGTGCGGGCGCGCAGCCGGAACCCGAGCTTCTCGTACAGCCGGATCGCGGTCGCGTTGTTCCCCGCCGCGTGCAGCATGGCCCGGGCGCCGCGCTCGCGGACGTGGTGCGCGACGTCGAGGACCAGCCGCGTGGCGAGCCCCTGGCCGCGGTGGTCGGGGTCGGTCGTCACGGCGCTGATCTCGGTCCAGCCCTCCGGCTGCAGCCGCTCGCCGGCCATCGCGACGAGACGCCCGTCGCGCCGGATGCCGACGTACCGGCCCATGAGGTAGGTGCGCGGGAGGAACGGGCCCGGGCGCGAGCGCTCGACGAGCGCCAGCATGTCGGGGACGTCATCGGCGCCGAGCAGCACGGCCTCGTCGTCCGGCCGGGTGCGCAGCCGGTCGGTCTCGACGAGCTGCACCCCGTCCAGGAGCGCGACCCGCTCCCAGCCGGCGGGGAGCGCGACGTCGGCCGGCGGGCCGGGGAACTGTGCGCCGTGCCCTGCGACGTCGACGATCGCGTCCCAGACGTCCGGGTCCTCCCACGACCGGACGGCCGCGAACGGGGAGACGTCGACGGGGTAGCGCAGCACCAGCTCGTTGCCCTCGGCCAGGTGCGCGTGCACGCCCGTGAGCGACGACCAGCGGGGGTTGTCGAGGACGGCCTCGGACGGGTCGGTGGCGTGGTCGGTGGCGTGCGTGGCGGGGGCGGTGGCGGTCATGGGTCCTCCTGTCGGGCCGCAGCAGCCTAGGCGCTCAGGGCGCGGGGGCGAGGGCGGGTTCGCTCTCGGCGTCGCGCTGCGGGCTCAGATCGCGGACTCGTCGCCGAGCCGGTGGTAGGTGCGGTCCAGGTAGACGAGCGGGGAGGCACCGTCCGACCCGGACTGCAGCGCGCGCAGCGACACCAGGTAGCTGTCCCCGACCGGGGTGCGCTGGAGCACGCGGCCACGCACCCACGAGACCGCCCCGTCGATGACCGGCTCGCCCGTGGGCAGGGGGCTCCAGCCGCCGCCCGCGAAGCGGTCGATGCCGCTGGTGGCGAACCTGGCGGACAGGTCGTCCTGGTGGGCGGCGAGGAAGCTGATCGCGAGCGTGCTCGCCGCAGAGACGGCCGGCCACGACGAGGAGGTGGACGCCAACGAGAACGCCAGGAGCGGCGGCGCGGCGGACACGGAGATCACGGACGTGGCGGTGAACCCGACGGGGCGGCCCTCGTGCGCGAGCGCGACCACGGCCACGCCGGCCGGGTGCCGGCGGAAGACGGTCTTGAACTCGTCGGGGGAGAGCTGGGACTCGTCCTGCTGGGCAAGGAGCTCCTCGATCCCTGAGAGCGCGGTCAGGGCGGACAGGTCGGTGTGCTCGGCGGTCACAGGGCGGCCCCTGTCAGCCCGACGGTCGTGGGAACGGTGGCGGCGGCCGCCGGGGTGGGGACGCCGGCCGCGCGGCGCAGCGGTGTCGCCCAGCGCGCGAACCAGGGGTCCAGCGCCTCGCCGAGCTCCGGCAGCTGGGCCTCGGTGAGCGTCAGGGTGCGGGTGGGGACGACGGCCCCCAGCTCCACGAGCACCGGCCGCAGGTGCGCCTCGCCGGCGAGCCCGTGCGCCGGGTTGCCGGACACGACGAGCGGCACGACGACGACGCCCGCCAGGCCGTCGGGCCCGTAGAGGTCGAGGAACGCCTTGAGCAGGCCCGTGTAGGAGGCCTTGTGGACGGGGGTCGCGACGACGGCGACCGTGGCGCGCGCCAGGCGGTCCTTCGCCCCGTCGGCGGCCGGGTGTGCGGGCGTGAGGATCTCGCCGGCGAACGACGCGAGCTCGATCGTCGCCACGTCCGTGGTGCCGAGCAGCTCGGCGACGCGCCGGCCGGCGGCCTCTGCCGCCGCCAGGGTGCGCGAGCCCGCGCGCGGGTTGCCGGAGACCACCACCACGGAGGGGGCGCGGTAGTCGGGGCCGGTCGTGGGGTCTGTCGTGGGGCCTGTCATCGGGTGTACCTCGCCGTCCGTCGATCACGCTTGCCGCGCGGCGTCTCGGCCCGCGTGCGCGGGCCGGCCGGCGGCCAGGTCATCTCCCGGAGCACCCCGCCGTGACGTGGGGGTTGCTGCCCAGCCAGCCGGGGCTTCGCGCTGGGGCTCGTGACCTGGGCGGAGGTATAGCAGCCGATCCGGCGAACGCCAGGCCCGCCCGGAGCATTCTCACGATCCGGACACCGCGGAGCCTCCGGCCGCGGGGGCGGTCGGAGGCTCCGGGTGGGGGACAGGTGGGCGTCAGGCCTCGAGGCGCAGCCGTGCGCCGAGCGCGGCGGCCCCGACGACGGCGGCGCCCGCGACCAGGACGACGTCCTTGAGCACGTACTGCCCGAGCAGCGTCATGCCGTGCCCGAACAGCTCGTCCCCGAACAGCGCGACGGGGGACAGGATGCCGACCATCGCGACAGCGAGGACGACCAGCCCGGCCCGCAGCAGCCGCCCGCTGACCAGGGTGAGCCCGATGAAGGTCTCCATGACGGCGACCAGCACGACGGCGGTCGCGGCGGGGACGAGCCCGAGGGTGAGCGTCTCGACGGTGCGCCCCGCGATCTCCTCGGCGGGGCTGGCGCCCGGGAAGAACTTCAGGATGCCGAAGCCGAGGAACACGAGCCCGAGCGCGACGCGCAGCGCCGGGACGGACCAGCGGGTGAGGAACCGGGCGAGGGCGGTGACGGCGACGTCGAGCCGCAGCGCCACCTGCTCGGCGAGCGCGTTCGGGAGGCGGCGTACGGCCGGGGCGCGGGAGGTGCTGGGGGCAGGGGCGGCGGCGGTCGTGCGACGGGCCGGGGTGGAGACGGACATGGTGGTGCTCTCTTCCAGGTGGAGGTGCGACCCGGGGGTGGTCGCCCTGGGAGAGAGGACCGGCCGTGCACGCGGATGCGTGCCCGTCGGGTTTTCGCCCGGTCGTCACCCGCCCTTCCCAAACTAGTGAGCAAGTGATTAGATCACTCCCATGACGACGGAGTCGGGACGCGTCGCGCGCCCCACGCTCAGCGGGAGCCTGGCCGAGGCCGTGATCCAGATGATCGGCGACGAGGGTCTCGTGGCGGGCGAACGCATCGGCCCGCAGCGCGACCTCGCCGCCCGCTTCGGTGTCGCGGTCCCGACGATGAGGGAGGCCCTGCGGAGGCTCGAGGGCCTGGGCATCCTGTCCTTCCGCCACGGCTCCGGGATCTACGTGGGGGAGAACTACCTGCGCAGCGTCCTGCCCAACGCGGTGGCCCCGCCCGCCGACCGGGACCGTCTCGTCGCGCTCGTCCAGGCGCGGGCCGTGATCGAGCCGGCCATCGTGCGGCAGGCGGCGGCGATCCGCGAGCCCGCGGCCGTCACCCGGCTCGCGGAGCTCCTCGCGGAGGCCCGAGAGTGCTTGGAGAGCGGCTCGGACCGTCTGTGGAGGGTGAACGTCGACCTGCACCGGGCGCTCGCGGACGCGGCGGGCAACACGATCCTGTCGGAGGTGCTCGACGTGATCCTCCTGCTGCACGCCGAGGACCAACGGCGGATCCTCACGCTGCACGGCGACCCCGAGTCGGACTACGAGGAGCACGCCGAGCTGGTCCGCCTCGTCACGGAGGGCCGACCCGACGCGGCTGCGGAACTCATGCACGCGCATCTCACGGAGGTCGTGGGCGCCATCGAGGACGCGGCGCCCACGATCCCCTAGCACCCTGCAGTGCCCCGACTCCGAAGGGGGAGTCGGGCCCGTGCACGACCTGACATGCCACGAGATCACGACGGAGTGATGACGATGACGACGACGATGACGACGTCGCGCAGGAGCCGGCGCCTCGCCGCGACCGCTCTGGCGGCGGCCCTCGCCCTGAGCGGGGCGGCCACCGCCGCGGCGGCGCCCGCCGGCCAGACGCCCGGCGACCCGACGCCAGGCCCCGGCGGAACGGGGACGTGCTCGCTGGACGGCGCGACGGTCCGGGCCACGGCGGCGACCCCGTCGCCGCTGGGTGACACGTTCACCGCGTACGCCGACTCGGGCGTCGGGTGGACGGGCGCCGACAGCACATACTCCGTGCCGATGCGCGGCGGCTCGCTCGCCTGGATCTTCTCGGACACCTTCCTCGGTCCGGTGGCCCCCGACGGCACCCGGCCCGCGAGCACACCGTTCCTCAACAACTCGATCGTCGTGCAGCGGGGCGACGACCTGTCCACCGTCACCGGCGGCACCCCGGGCGCGCCCGAGAGCATCGTCGGGCCGGACCCGGACGGTGCCTGGCACTGGTTCGGCGCCGGCCTGGCCACCCGCCCGGGCGACCTGCAGGTGGGCGTGCTGGAGTTCGCGCGCTTCGGACCCGGCACCTGGGACTGGGGCTGGAGCGAGTCGTCCGTCGCGACGCTCGACACCGACACGTGGCAGGTGACCTCGATAGACCCGCTGCCGTCGTCCGCGGGCGTCCAGTGGGCGTCCTGGTACCAGCGCGAGGGCGGCCGCACGCTCGTCTACGGCGTCGAGGACCGCGGCGGTGAGAAGTTCATGCACGTCGCCAAGGTGCTGGGCGGCGACCTCGCGGCCACGGACCGCTGGCGGTACTGGGACGGCGAGCGGTGGGTGCGCGACGAGACGGCGTCCGCCCGCGTCATGCCCGGCGTCGCGAACGAGTACAGCGTGACGCCGTACCGCGACGGCTGGCTGCTGGTCACGCAGGACACGTCGGTGCCCTTCAACGACGAGATCAAGGCCTACGTCGCGTGCTCGCCGACCGGTCCGTTCACGGGCGGCGCCACGATCCACCGGATGCCGGAGGTCGGGGCCGCGGGGACCTACGGCGACCCGGACGTCATCGCCTACAACGCCCACGAGCACCCGGAGCTGCGCGACGGCGACACGCTCCTGGTGACCTACAACGTCAACTCGGTGGACCCCGACGACCTGTACGCGGACGTCTCGGTCTACCGGCCCCGGTTCGTCGACGTCACCCTCGACGTCGGCTGACCACCCCGACCCCCAGCAACGACCCACGACCCATCACGACGAGGTGAGACGAATGAAGCGTTCCCGGATCCTGGCCGGCGCCACCGCGGCGTCCCTGGCCCTCTGCCTCGCGGCCTGTTCGAGCGGTGACGACGGCGGGGGTGACGCCGGTGGCGACGTCACGCTCGGGTTCTACACCGACAAGGCCGCATGGGAGCCCAGCTTCGACGCCATGAACGAGGTGTCCGGCGCACAGGGCTCCACCCTGGAGTTCACCGGCTACTCCGACGCCACCGCGTACGACAGCTTCATCAAGCAGTCGTTCCGCACCAAGAAGGTGCCCGACCTGTTCACCTGGCACACCGGGAGCCAGCTGGCCGACCTCGTCGACCAGGGCCTCGTCGCCGAGACCACCGACCTGTGGACGCAGGCGGAGGCCGACGGGTTGGTGCCCGAGGGCCTCAAGGACAACTACACCTATGACGGCAAGCAGTACTGCGTGCCGCTGAACGTGGCGTACTGGGCCGTCTACTACAACAAGAAGGTGTTCGCGGACCACGGCCTCGAGGTCCCCACCACCTTCGCGGAGATGATGGACGCCGCGGCGACGCTCAAGGACGCGGGCGTCACGCCCTTCCACCAGATGAACATCATCTTCGAGTTCGTGTGGTTCCAGGCGCTGCTGGCCGGCAACTCCCCGGGCACCTACCAGGGTCTGCAGACGGGCGACGCGTCCTACCTCGACCCCGAGGTCGTCGAGGTCATGGACCAGTGGAAGTCGATGATCGACGACGGCTACTTCAACGACCCGGGCGTCACGACCGACCCGCAGACGATGCTGAAGAACGGTGACGTCGCGATGGCCTACTTCGGCACGTTCCTCACCGGCCAGCTGACCGACGCGGGCGCCACGTCCGGCGAGGACTACGGCATCTTCCCGATGCCGAGCATGAACCCGGCGTCCGGGAACCAGATGGTGCTGGAGACCGGCCCGCTGTGCGTCGGGAAGGGCTCGGAGAACGAGCAGGCGGCCCTGGACTACAGCGCGTGGTGGATGAGCGACGAGGCGCAGAAGACCTGGTCGTCGTCGCGCGGTGACGTGTCGTTCAACCCGCACGTGACGGTCGAGGACCCGGAGCTGCAGGGGCTGATGGACCAGGTCAACGGCGGAGACTTCACCGTCCAGCAGCGCTACCTCGAGGCGAACCCGCTGCCGGTCTACACGCTGTCCACGGAGATCTTCGGCGACTTCGTGACGAACGCGCCCGACCCCGGCCCGGGGCTGCAGCGCCTGCAGGACGAGGCCGAGAAGTACTGGGCCGAGCAGGGCTGACGCCGCGAGGCACCGTCGTCGCGGCGGCCGGGCCCCGCCCCCGGCCCCCCCCGGGCCGGCCCGGGGGCCCCCCCCCCACCCCCCCCCCCCCCCCCC
>NZ_JBHVBO010000105.1:0-14756 GCF_042668085.1 Isoptericola sp. NPDC057391
GTAGCCGGCTACGGTCCGTCCCCTCTCTATCTCGCGGGTCCGGCTTCTCTATCTCGGCGGGTCAGTCGTCCTCGCGGTTCTCCTTGACCTTCTCCACGCCCTCCTTGAGGAGGAACAGCGGCAGGATGAAGGCCGCGAGCATGCCCGCGAGCCACACGACGACCGGGCCGACGATCCACCCGGCGACGCCACCGACGTCGAGCCCATCCGTGAACACGACGGCGACGACGAGCGCCACGAACGTCGAGAGCAGGCCGACCCCGCCGACCAGGGCGGGCGCGTTGTTGCGGGCCACCTTGGTGAGGAACGGGGAGATGATCGCCTGCGCGACGGCGAAGACGACGATCGCCAGGACGAAGCCGAGCGGCTCGGACCAGGTGATGGAGAACGTCTCCAGGTCGAAGGCGGCGAAGATCCACGCGGCGACGAGGACGCCCACGGCCGCGGCGAGCAGGAACACGGCCGTGCGGAGCAGGAACCTGATCATGCTCGGAGCGTAGGGCCGGCCTGCGCGCCCGGCATGTCGGGCGCCCCGGCGACGCGCGCGCGGTCACGCCGGGACGGACAGGAGGCCGATGCCCGCGACGACCACCAGCGACCCGAGGATCTTGACCGCCGGGCGTGGCTCCTTGAACAGCCACCACGCCAGCAGCGTCCCGATGACGATGCTGGACTCCCTTGCGGGCGCGACGAGCGCCACCGGGGTGGTCTGCATCGCGACCAGCACCAGGATGTAGCCGAGCGGGGACAGGACGGCGACGAGCGCGATCTCCTTCGCGTACCGCCGCGCCGTGCCGACGGCCTCCGCCCGTCGTCCCCGGTCCCGCAGGATCGGCGCGAGGGTGGCCGACTGCCACGCGGCGTTGAACGCGAAGTAGGCCACGGGGTCGAGGCCGAGCGAGGCGACCGCGAAGGCGTCCCACAGGGTGTACGCGGCGATCGTCGCGCCGGTGGCGGCGCCCCAGCGCACGCCGACGAGGCCTCGCGACGGGTCGACGCCCGTGCTGCCGGAACTCGCGACCACCGCGACGCCCGCGATGACGACGAGCCCTCCGACCACGTGGACGCCGTCGGCGCGCTCGCCGAGCACGAGCAGCGCGACCGCCATCGTCAGCAGCGGGCCGGTGCCCCGGGCGGTCGGGTAGACGACGCCCAGGTCGGCCCGGGCGTAGCCGGTGTTGAGCGCGATCCCGTACAGGTTGTGCAGCACGCCGGAGACGGCGGCGGCGCCGACCAGGGCGCCGAGGTCGGGCCAGCCGTCCCGCGCCAGGATCACCAGGCCGACGGGGAGCCACAGCAGCGCCGACGCCGTGCTGTAGAGCCACACGAACACCCGCGGGCTCCCGACCACCCGCTTGGCGGCGACGTTCCACACCGCGTGGAGCACGGCCGCGGCGAGGACGAGGGCGAGCGAGGTGGTCGACATCGGCCCCGACCGTACCCGGCGCACACCGGTGCGACGACGCCGCGGCCACCAGGCGGTTTGGAGAATAATTCCTCGGGCTGCATACTCATGCATCGACCCCTCGCACGATCCTCGGAGCCCACCATGCGCACCCGCCACGCCCTCGCGACGACCGTCGTCACCTCGGCCGTCGCCGCCCTCGCCCTCGCCGGCTGCACCACGGCCTCCCAGGACCTCGGCCAGACGCCGGGTGCGTCCGCGGAGAGCAGCTCCGCCGCCGTCGACGTCGACGCGATCCAGAAGGACGACGCCGTCGCGGCGCTCGTCCCGGACGCCGTCGCCGAGGACGGCACGCTCACGCTCGGCTCGAACCTCCAGTACGCGCCGGTGGAGTTCCTCGACGCGGACGGCACGACGCCGGTGGGCCTCGACATCGACATCGCGACCGCCCTCGCCCGGACGATGGGCCTGGAGCTGCAGGTCGAGAACGCCGGCTTCGACTCGATCATCCCGGCCATCGGCAGCAAGTACGAGGCCGGCATGTCGGCGTTCTCGGTGACGCCCGAGCGCCTGAAGACGGTCAACATGGTCAGCTACTTCACCGCGGGCTCGCAGTACGCCGTCGCGAAGGGCAACCCGGAGGGGATCTCGCCCGACGACCTGTGCGGCGTCAGCGTCGGCGTGCAGACCGGCACCATCCAGCAGGACGAGCTGGCCGAGATCAGCAAGACCTGCACCGACGAGGGCAAGGACGCCGTCGACGTGCTGCCCTACGACTCGCAGTCCGACGTGACGACCAACCTCGCGGGCGGCAAGCTGCAGGCGATGTACGCCGACTCGCCGATCATCGCCTACGCCGTCGAGCAGACGGGCGGCGCCGTCGAGGCGCTGGGCGAGATCACGGACGCCGCGCCGTACGGCGTCGTCGTCGCCAAGGACGACGAGGAGCTCGCGAAGGCCGTGCAGGCCGGGCTGCAGAAGCTCATGGACGACGGCGTGCTCGCCCAGGTCGCCGACGCCTGGGGCTCCGGCGCGGCCGTGCTCGACACGGCCGAGCTGAACCCGGCAGGCTGACCCGCATGGAAGACCGACCGTCCGGCGACCTGCCGGAGCCCCTGCACGCCCGGCCGGTGCCCCGGCCGGGCCGCTGGGTGTCGGCCGTGGTCGTCCTCGTCCTCGTGGCGATGGCCGTCAACGCGCTCGTCACCAACCCCAACTTCCGCTGGGACACCGTCTGGCTCTACCTGCGCGACGTCGTCGTCGTGCGGGGCGTGGGCTGGACCCTCGTCCTCACGTTCGGCTCGATGGCGATCGCCATCGTGCTGGCCGTGCTCCTGGCGGTGATGCGGCGTAGCGACAACCCCGTGATGCGGTCGGTGTCGTGGTTCTGGATCTGGTTCTTCCGCGGCACCCCGATCTACACGCAGCTGGTGTTCTGGGGCCTGCTGTCGGTGCTGTACCCGCGGCTCTCCCTCGGCGTCCCGTTCGGGCCCGAGTTCTGGACGTTCACGACGCAGGACGTCATCACCGCGTTCTGGGCGGCGCTGATCGGCCTGGCGTTCAACGAGTCCGCGTACCTGGCGGAGATCGTCCGCGCCGGCCTGTCGTCGGTGGACCCCGGCCAGACCGAGGCCGCGAAGGCGCTCGGCATGAAGGACGCCAAGATCCTGCGCCGCATCGTGCTGCCGCAGGCGATGCGCGTCATCGTGCCGCCCACCGGCAACGAGACCATCTCCATGCTCAAGACGACGTCGCTGGTCCTGGCGATCCCGTTCACGCTCGAGCTCACGTACGCCACCAACCAGATCGGCAGCCGCATCTTCCAGCCGATCCCGCTGCTCATCGTGGCCGCGCTCTGGTACCTGCTCATCACGTCGGTGCTCATGATCGGCCAGCACTACCTCGAGCGGTACTACGGCCGCGGGTTCGACGGCGGCCGCACCGGTCGTGGTGGCCGCGGCGGGCAAGGCCCGCGCGGCGGCCGCAAGCCCCGCAAGCAGGACCTCATCGGCGCGTCCGGCACCACCAAGGACGACCCCTTCCTGGAGGTGACCCCATGACGGCGTCGGCCGAGAACGTCGAGACCGCAGAGACCGCCGAGACCATGGTCGAGGTTCGCGACGTGCACAAGGTGTTCGGCCGCGGGCACGACGCCGTGCACGTGCTCAAGGGCGTCTCGCTCGGTGTCCCGCGCGGCTCGGTGACCGTGGTGCTGGGCCCGTCCGGCTCCGGCAAGTCCACGCTGCTGCGCTGCGTCAACGAGCTCGAGGAGATCACCGCCGGGTCGATCCACGTGGGCGGCGACCTCATGGGCTACCGCCGCGACGACAAGGGCGTGCTGCACCGCCTGCATCCCAAGGTGATCGCGAAGCAGCGCTCCCGCATCGGGATGGTCTTCCAGCGCTTCCACCTGTTCCCGCACAAGACGGCGCTGGAGAACGTCATGGAGGCGCCCGTGCAGGTGCGCGGGCTGTCCAAGGCGGAGGCGCGGGAGCGGGCCCTGCAGCTCCTGGAGCGCGTGGGGCTGTCCGACCGTGTCGGGCACTACCCGGCGCAGCTGTCCGGCGGCCAGCAGCAGCGCGTCGCCATCGCGCGGGCGCTCGCCATGGACCCCGAGCTCATGCTCTTCGACGAGCCCACCTCCGCGCTCGACCCCGAGCTGGTCGGCGAGGTGCTCGCCGTCATGCAGGACCTGGCGCGCTCGGGCATGACGATGATCGTCGTGACGCACGAGATCGGCTTCGCCCGCGAGGTCGCCGACCACGTCGTGTTCATGGACGACGGCGTCATCGTCGAGGAGGGCGCCCCCGCCGACGTGCTGGACAACCCCTCCGAGCCGCGGCTGCGGGACTTCCTCGCCCACGTCCTCTGACGGTGCCCTGTCGGGTGTCCTGTCGGGTGCCCTGACCGGTCCACCGCGCCGTCAGACGGCGGGCGTCCACGGGGGCGGGCCCGGCGGGACCAGGCGCGGGGCGCGCGCCACGGCGGCGACCCACGGGACGAGAGCGGCCGCCGAGGCGAGCGCCCAGCCGCCGACGATCCTGCGCGCGAGGTCGCGGCACTCCAGCCGTTCCGCCGGCGAGATCGCCCACTCGGTCATGTCGAGGCTGTCGTCGAGGAGGCCCGCCGCGGCCGACCCGGACATGCACGTGGTCCCGTCGACGACGACCGGGGACAGCACGAGCCACCAGCCGACGCCGAGGACGGCGAACGCCAGCACCGTGGCCGCGACGAGGCCGCCGCCGGCGTGCCGCCGTCGGCGCACGGCGAGGACGATCGTGACGACGGGGACGGCGACCAGCAGCACCGTCCACACGACGAAGATCGCCACGCCCAGCCGGTCGCTCGTCATCGGGCGCCCCTTCGTCGTCGGGCGGCCGTCAGAGCACCGAGCAGACGCCGCCCCAGTCGGTGTGCCCGATGGTGACCTTCTTCCACATGTGCGCGGAGTAGCCGCCCGCCGACGTGCGGGTCTTCGAGATGGTGCGGGTGTCGCCGCTGTCCCACCGGCTGCTGGGCCCGGTCAGCCAGGTGGTGCCGGTGGGGCAGCCGCTGGCGCCGGACGAGACCCGGTAGATGCGCAGGAACCCGGTCACGGAGCCCGACCCGCGGTACTTCCACGACGCGTAGATGCGGCCGCTGCTCTTCGACAGGCACATCGTGCCCGGCCCGGACGTGGACGCGCAGCGGTCGCCGGACGGCAGCGCCATCGTGCTCGCCCCGGACGTCGTGGACCGCGAGGCCGCGGTGGCAACGTCGTCGACGGCGGTCGCGGCGTCGTCGCAGTCCTCCAGCAGGTCGACACGGTGCGTCGCCAGGTCGGCCGGGGCGCCCATCGCGAGGTTGTAGTCGCGGTCGACCTCGACCGAGATCGTGACGTCGTCGAGCGTGCAGCCGCGGGCCGCGGAGTCGGCCTCCCAGTCGGTGGACTCGGCGGCGGCACGCTCCTGCGCGGCCCACGCCTCCCACTCGCTGGCCGGGCTTCCCGGGGCGGGGACGCCGGGCAGGTTCTCGGCGGTGGTCGCCGCCTGCGACGGGCCGACCGCGGTGAGCGACACCCCCAGCGCGAGGACGGCGACGCCCAGGCCTGCGGCGATGGTCTTCCTGACGGTCCTGCCTCGGCTCATGTCACTCCTCGGGTGGGCTCCGGCGCGCGGTCACGGCGTCGTCGTCGACTCTCGCGGTGACTACGGTGTAGCACTCGGGGGGTTGCCGGCAACTCCAGTGTGAGGACGGAAGGGTTTCATCGTGGACGACGCGCGCGCCCGTGAGCTGCTGACGCAGATCTGGGTGGAGCAGCACGAGGTGGTGACACGGTTCGTGGCGCGTCGGGTGGAGGCGGGGCTGGTGGACGACGTCGTGTCGGAGACGTTCCTGGTCGCCTGGCGTCGCCTCGACGACGTGCCCGACGACCCGAAGCCGTGGCTGCTCGGCGTCGCCCGCAACGTGCTCGCCACCCACCTGCGCACCCACGGCCGCTGGCGCGCCCTGGGCGTCCGTCTCGAGCGGGAGCCGGAGGCGGGCAAGCAGGGCACCGACGACCTCGCCGCCGACCGGACCGACCTGCGCCGCGCCTGGGAGATGCTCTCCCCCGCGGACCGGGAGGTCATCGCCCTGGTCGCGTGGGACGGGCTCACCGCGGTCGAGGGCGCCAAGGTGCTCGGCATCCGGCCGTCCACGTTCTCCGTCCGTCTGACCCGGGCCCGGAAGCGGCTGCTGGCCTACTCGGGGTTGCCGAGCGACACGGCCGCCGTGCTGCGCAACCTTCAGGAGGCGCGATGAAGTCCCCGATGCTGGCCGACCTCGCCGCCCTCGACCCGGCGCGGGACCTCCGCGCCCCCGGCCGGCCCGACGACGAGGCGCTGCAGGCGATCCTCGGCACCGCGCGGCAGGCCACCCCGATCCGCCGCTCCCCGCGCCGCGCCGTCCTGGCGGGTGCCGCGGCCGCCGCCGTGGTGGCGGTGGCAGGCGTCGCCACGGTGTGGTGGCCGTCGTCGCAGACCGCGTACGCGTCGTGGACCTCCGTCCCCGCCGTCGTGACGCCGGCCGAGACGGAGACGAGCGCCCAGGCGTGCGGCACGGTGGCGCACGCCGTCGTCGAGGGCGAGGACGGCCCGCGGGTCGAGGAGGTGCCGGTCGTCCCGACCGTCGCCGAGCGGCGGGGCGACTACACGTACCTGCTGCTCACGGGCGACGGCGCCACCGGCGAGTGCCTGGTCACGACACAGGCCTCCGGCGCGACCGACGTCGTGACGGGCGACGCCGTGCTGGGGTCCGAGCCCGCCGAGCCCGGGCCGCGCGAGATCACGACCGTGCAGTCCGGCACCGCGTCCTGGTCCGAGGGTGACACCGGCGACGGCGCGCTCACGTCCGCCTACGGGCGGGTCGGCGCCGACGTCGCGTCCGTCGCCCTCACCCGCACGTCGGGCGAGCGCGTCCAGGCCACCGTCTCCGGCGGCTGGTGGGCGGTCTGGGCGCCGGGGGAGGCGTCGCTGCGCACCACCGCGGAGCTCACCTTCACCGACGGCGCGACCGCGGAGGTCCCGGTCGGCCGGTGAGTCCCCTGGGCCCGGTGGGCCCCTGGGTGATCCGCGGGGGGTGCCGCGCCTACTCGCCCTCCTCGCAGGCGATGCCGTTGCCGTTGGGGTCGAGCGCGCCACGATAGGCGGGCTGGCCGTTCTGGATGGGCGCGGCGCCGGCCTGGCGGGCGGCGTTGCAGTCCCAGTAGAACCACGCCTGGTCCTGGGGCTGCTGCGGCTGCTGGGGCTGCTGCTGGGCCGCCTCCTCCTGCGCCTGCTGGTCCTCGAACGCCTTCTTCTGGCTCGCGAGCTCGGTCTCCGCGGCCTCCGCGGCCTTCTCGCGCTCCTTCAGCGCCTCCTCGCGCTTCTGGAGGGCGTCCCGCTGGGTGTCGAGGTCCAGCCGCGCCTGGTCCACCTCGGCCTGGGCCTGCTCGGCCGCGGCCTCGATGCGGTCGGCGTCCACGAGGGCCTGCGCGGCGTCGGAGCTGCGCATCATCGAGATGGAGACACCGAGGATGCAGCCGAGCGCCAGGCACGCGACGGCGACGCCGGCGACGAGCGGGCCGCCGCGCCGGCCGCGGGGACGGGAACCGGTCCGGGTGCGGCTCGCCGAGGCCTCGGCGGCCTCGTCCGCGGCCTGCCGCGCCGCGCGCCGGCCGCTGCTGGTGCGGATCCGGTCGCCGACGGTGCGGAGCGCCGCGGAGACGGTCGCGACGGCTCCGCGGTCCTCCTCGGCGTCGGCGTGGCCGTACGGGGGAGCGGCGGCCGGGATCGCCGCGGGCGGCGGTGGCGGCGGTGCGGAGACGGTCGCGACGGGGGCGCCGTAGGTCGCCGTCGCCGTCGTCGGTGACGGCGGCCGGGAAGGCTGCGGAGGCTGCGGGGGCAAGGGAGGCAGTGGAGGCATGGCCGCGACGGTGGTCGCGGCGGCGGGGGCGTACGCGACGGCGGCGGGCACGGGCGCCATGACCGTGGTCGCCTCGGCCGGGGTCTCGGGCCGGGCCGGGCGCGCGGCGTCGTCCACCCAGTACTCCCAGCCCTGGGGCGCGGGCGGCCACGCGGGGTCGGGGACCCACCCCGCGTCGGGCCGGAACCCCGGGGGCACCTGCCACCCCGGGGGCGGGTTGAATCGCACAGCCATGACACTCCTCCGTCGTCGAGCGGCCCCCACTATGTCGGAAACCGCCCGCTCTGGTCCATGCGCGGCCCGCTCCGCGGACCGACGCGGACGGCCGGGTCAGGCCTGCGGGAGGTGCTTGCGGTAGTGCGCGACCACGACGCCCGTGGACACCGCGCCGAGCGCCACGAGGACGGCGAAGAGCTGCGTCGTCGTGAACGGCGGCGTGATCGCCGCCATGATCGCGGGCGTGAGGAAGCCGGCGTACGCGACGGCGTAGAACACGCCCGTGAGGCCCGCGAGGTGGCGCGGCCCGGCGATGCGCTGCACCTCCAGGAGCCCCGACGACAGGCCGATCCCCATGCCCGCGCCGCCCACGACGGCGGCACCGACGCCCCACCACGGCGAGCCCGACGCCACGACCAGCCCGACGCACGCCACCGCGAGCGTGAGCGCCCCGCCCGCGACGGCCAGCCCGCGCGCGGAGTCGACGGCGTCGAGCCGCTTGGCCGCGGGCTGCACGACGGCGGCCACGCCGAGCGCGACCACGGTGAGCAGCGTGGCGTACGCCACGCCGAAACCCTGCGTCTGGTCGCGCAGGAGGACGGGCGCGTACCCGTACGTGAGCGCCGCGACGACGAAGATCCACGGCGCGACGACCGCGACCACGCGCGTGAACCGCCGGTGCCCGGCCGGCGGCACCCGCAGGCCGCGCCACCACGGCCCGGCCTCGCCGCCGAACGCGTTCGACTCCGGCGTGCGGAGCACGACCATGAGGAACGGCGCCGTGACGACCAGGTGCACCACGAACGGCAGCACCTCGGGCCACGGGCCCCACTGCGCGAGGGCGCCCGCGACGAGCGCGCCGACGCCCGACCCGAGCGTGAACGCGAGCGACGCGCGTCGGGCGCCCGAGCCGGCGTCCGCGGCCCGGTCGTACGGGACCTGGGAGAGCTCCTTGATCCAGCTCGTCCCGACCGACGTCGCCGTCCCGACCGTGATCCCGGCCAGCAGGCGACCCACGTAGATCGGAGCCGGGCCGAGCGCGCCGAACGCCAGCACCGCGCTGGCGGCCATGCCGATCGCCGTGCCCGC
The DNA here is from genome assembly GCF_042668085.1 of Isoptericola sp. NPDC057391. Taxonomy (NCBI): domain Bacteria; kingdom Bacillati; phylum Actinomycetota; class Actinomycetes; order Micrococcales; family Promicromonosporaceae; genus Isoptericola; species Isoptericola sp. NPDC057391. Next base: position 9,134 of record NZ_JBHVBO010000105.1, read on the forward strand.
GAGCATCACGGGACGGCGGCCGTACCGGTCGGAGAGGGTCCCGGCGACGAGCAGAGCGGGCGCGAGGCCGAGCACGTACACGCCGAGGAACGCGTTGACGGTGGCGTCGCCGTAGCCCTGCACCTCCTCGTACATGAGGAGCACGGGCGTGAACTGGTTGCCCGCCCAGGAGGAGACGAACAGCGCGGCGAACGCGCCGAGCCACGGGCGCCTCACAGGATGCCCCGGTGCCGGCGGACGTGGTCGTGCAGCAGGTCGCAGTACCCGTCGGCGTCGCCCTGCTCGACGGCGGCGAGCATCGCCTCGTGCTCGGCGAGCGCGGCCGCGACCTCGTCCGCCCCGACGTGCAGGTGCTGGAACATGAGGCGCAGCTGGCGGTCGCGCAGCAGCCCCATGAACTGGATCGCCGTCTGGTTGCGCGACGCGCGCACGAGCACGCCGTGGAACGCCGAGTCCGCCACGACGAACGCCTCGACGTCGTCCGCCGCCGCCGCGCTCCGCTGCGTGTCGAGGTGGGCGCGCAGCTCGTCGACGACGGCGGGCGCGGGCCGCCCGTGCGCCAGCGCGCGGCGGGCGGTGGAGCGCTCGACGGCCTCGCGCATCTCGAGCACGTCGCGCGCCTCGTCGGGGGCCATGGGCACGACGGCGGCCCCGCGCCGCGGTGCGACGGCGAGCAGCCGCTCGGCGTCAAGCCGCAGGAACGCCTCGTGCACGGGGGTGCGGCTGATGCCGAGCTCCGCCGCGACGTCGCCCTCGGACAGCAGCACGCCGCCGGCCGCCTCGCCCGAGAGGATCCTCGCCTTGGTGTGCTGGTACGCGCGCTCGGCGGCGCTGAGGGGCGGCGTCGGCGGGCCCTGCGGGGCCGGCACGGGTGTCGTGGGGACGGTCACCCGGGGCAACCTACGCTTGCATCCATCTTGCATGCAAGATGACTGCCTTCCAGCACGCGATCTCTCGCGGCATCGGCCGCCTTGCCGCGAGAGATCGCGTGCTCGAAGGCCAGGGGGCAGGGGTGTCGGTCGCCGCTGGTAGACCGGTGGCATGTTCCTCCTGGACGCGGACCGCACCATCGACGGCGCCGGCGAGCCCGCCGTCGTGCACTCCGCGAGCGACCTGGTCGTGGCCGCCGAGTGCGAGTTCCGCCTGCTGCGTCGCCTCGACGAGCTGCTCGGCCGGGTCCCGCGGCGCGAGCGCGAGGCCGACGCGATGCTCGAGCGGACCGCGGCGCTGGGTGACGCGCACGAGCGCCGGGTGCTGGGCGAGTACGTGTCCCGGTTCGGGCGCTCGGACGGCGGGCCGGGCGGCGTCGTCGAGGTCGGGGCGCCGGCGCGGCTCACGCGCGACGGGCTGGTGGCGGCGCACGGCGCCACCCTCGCGGCGATCGAGTCGGGGGCCGACGTCGTCGCGCAGGCGTCGTTCTTCGACGGCGAGTTCCACGGCCGGGCCGACTTCCTGGTCCGTGACCCGCTGGGCGACCTCGACGTCGGTCCCGGGCGGCCGGGGGAGCATGCCGCCGCGGCGCTGCCGCGCTACGCCGTCCTCGAGACCAAGCTGGCGCGGCGCGCCAAGGTGACCGCGCTGCTGCAGCTCGCGGCCTACGCCGACCAGCTCGCCGCCGCGCACGTCGACCCGACCGACGCCGTGCACCTGGTGCTCGGCACCCGCGTCACCAGCTCGCACCGGCTGGCCGAGCTGCTGCCCGTGCTCCAGCAGCGGCGCGCCCGGCTGCGGGAGGTCGTCGCCGCGCACCGCGCCGACGACGGGCCCCTGGCGTGGGGCGACGAGCGGTTCACCGCCTGCGGCCGCTGCCCCGCCTGCGCCGAGGAGGCCGCCGCGCACCGCGACGTCCTGCTCGTGGGCGGCGTCTACGAGCAGCAGCGCGCGCGCCTCCTCGCCGGCGGCATCACGACCATCGACGAGCTCGCGAAGGCCGAGGACCCGCCCGCCGGGATGCCGGCCCGCAGCTTCGAGCGCGTGCGCGACCAGGCACGGCTGCAGCTCGGCACGGGGGGCTTCGGCGCCGGCGGGTGGGACGGCGAGGTCGCCTACGACGACCACGGCGAGCCCGCCACGATCCGCTGGCAGCTGCCCGACACCTCCGCCGTCCGGCGGCTCCCGCCGCCCAGCCCCGGCGACGTCTTCTTCGACTTCGAGGGCGACCCGCTGTGGTCCGACCCGCAGGGCGAGCAGTGGGGCCAGCAGACGGGCCTGGACTACCTGTTCGGCCTGGTCGAGCGGCCGGTCGCCGAGGAGGAGGCGCCCCCGTTCCGCGCGTTCTGGGCGCACGACCTGGCCCAGGAGCGACAGGCCCTCGTCGACTTCGTCGACTACCTCACCGAGCGCCGGCGCGCCTACCCGGACCTGCACGTCTACCACTACGCGTCGTACGAGCGGGTGCACCTGCTGTCGATCGCCGCCCGGCACGGCGTCTACGAGGAGGAGGTGGACCAGCTGCTGCGCGACGGCGTGCTGGTGGACCTCTACGCCGTGGTGCGCTCGTCGCTGCGGATCTCCGACCGCTCGAAGTCGATCAAGAAGCTCGAGCCGCTGTACATGGGCGACGAGCTGCGGTCGGGCGACGTCACCACCGCGGCCGCGTCCATCGTCGCGTACGCGGAGTACACGGCCCTGCGCGACGCCGGCCGGCACGACGAGGCCGACGCCCTGCTGCGCGACATCGCCGACTACAACCGGTACGACTGCGTCTCCACCCTCCGGCTGTTCGACTGGCTGCGCGAGGCGGCCGACGTCGTCGACGCGCGGACCGCCGAGGGGGCGGCGCCGGCCGAGGGTGCGGGCCCGGCGTCGCGCCGGCCCGTCGGGCCGGTCGAGGCCCCGGCCCCGGAGACCCCGCGCCAGGCGGCGGCGCGTGAGGCGCGCGAGCGGCGGCGGGCCCTGGAGGCCGAGGTGCGCGAGCGGGTCGGCGAGGACCGCGGCGCCCGCGACGACGAGGCGCAGGGGCTCGCGATGATCGGCGCCTCGCTGGGCTACTGGCGCCGGGAGAGCAAGCCGTTCTGGCACGAGCACTACTCGCGGCTCGAGCTGCCGCCGGACGAGTGGCAGGGCCGCCGGAACACGTTCCACGTGGAACGTGCGACGGTCGTCCAGGACTGGCTCGTCGAGGACGGGCGGCGCGCGCCCGCGCGCGTGCTGGAGCTGGTCGGCCGGCTGTCGGAGGGCTCCGAGCTCGGCGTCGGGGCCGTGCCGTTCGTCCTCTACGACGACCCGGCGCCCGAGGCCGTGACCGTGCCGGCGAACGCGGTGCGCGGCTTCCACGGCGGCGCGACGATCGTCGACGCGGTGCGCCGGGAGACGGAGGCGGGGGAGCGCGACGTCCTGCTGCTGCGCGAGCAGGTGCGTGTCGGGGCGGAGACCTTCGACGCGCTGCCGATGGCGCTCACCCCGTCGAGCGGGCCGCGCGCCGACCCGCAGGAGCAGGCGCTCGAGGAGGTCGCCCGGCGCGCGGTGGCGGCCTGGGACGCCGACCGCGCGCTGCCCGACGGCCCGGCCGCGGACCTGCTGCGGCGCCGCCCCCCGCGCCTGGCCGGCGGCGGGCCGCTGCCCGACGTCGTCGACGGCGACTTCACCGCCGCCGTGCTCACCGCCACGCGCGCCCTCGACCGCTCCTACCTCGCGGTGCAGGGGCCGCCCGGCACCGGCAAGACGCACGTCGGCTCGCACGTGATCGCCGCGCTGGTCGCGGAGGGCTGGCGCGTCGGGGTGGTCGCGCAGTCGCACGCCGCGGTCGAGAACATGCTGTGCGCCGTGGTGGAGAAGGCCGGCGTCCCCGCCGAGCGGGTGGCCAGGAAGAGGCCGGCCGACAGCCCCGCGCAGGCGGCGCACGCCCGGCCGTCCGCCGCGGTCTGCGCGGAGCTGTCGGGGGACGAGCTCGCCGAGTTCTCCCGCCGCGGCCCCGGCGTCGTCGGCGGCACGGCCTGGGACTTCGCCCACCCCGGCCGCTGGCCCGACGACGACCTCGACCTGCTGGTCGTGGACGAGGCCGGCCAGTTCTCGCTCGCGTCCACGATCGCGGTCTCCCGGTCCGCGCGCCGCCTGCTGCTCCTGGGCGACCCGCAGCAGCTGCCGCAGGTCAGCCGCGGGCGCCACCCCGAGCCGGTCGACCGGTCGGCCCTCGGGTGGCTCGCGGACGGTCGCGACGTGCTGCCGCCGGGGCTCGGCTACTTCCTGGCGCGGTCGTGGCGGATGCACCCCGCACTCTGCGAGGCGGTGTCCCAGCTCGCGTACGAGGGGCGGCTGCAGGCCCACGAGACCGCGGCCGCGCGCCGGCTCGACGGCGTGGCCCCCGGCGTGCATCACGTGCCCGTGCGGCACGAGGGCCGCGGCGTCGCCTCGCCCGAGGAGGCGCAGGAGGTGGTGCGGCAGGCGGCCGCCGTCGTCGGGCGGTCCTGGACCCCCGGCGCCGGGCAGCCCACGCGCCCGCTGGAGCCGCACGACGTCGTCGTGCTCGCCGCCTACAACGCGCAGGTGTGGGCGGTGCGGCGCGCGCTCGACGACGCCGGGCTCGAGGGCGTCCGGGTCGGCACGGTCGACCGGTTCCAGGGCACGGAGGCGCCGGTCGCGATCGTCACCCTCGCCGCGTCGTCGCCCCACGACGTGCCCCGTGGCACCGGGTTCCTGCTGTCCCGGCACCGGGTCAACGTGGCGGTCTCGCGCGGGCAGTGGTGCGCGATCGTCGTACGGTCGCCGGAGCTCACCGACTACCTGCCGCACACCCCCGAGGGCCTCGGCCGCCTGGGCGCCTTCCTCGGGCTGTGCGAGCGGGCGGTCTAGAACCCGCCGAAGTCGCCGCCGCCGAAGTCGCCCCCGAAGTCGCCGAACCCGCCGCCGGCGTCGCCGCCTCCGTCGTAGCCGGCGTCGGCCCCGGCGGCCTCGGTGGACCCGGCGTCGCCGCCGGCGTCCGCGCCTGCGTCGCTCCCGGCGTCGCCGCCGTCGGCCCCCGCGTCGCCGGCGAAGTCCTGCGACGGGTCGCCGAAGGTCGGGCCGAAGAGCGCGCTCGCCACGGCGGAGCCGATGACGACGCCCGCGACGGTGCCGAGCAGGCTGGAGCCGACCATCGACCCGAAGCTCGGCCCGCGGCCGCCCGCGCCGAACCCACCCTGGCCGCGGAACGACTGCTCCAGCGTGCCGGGGTTCCGCATCTCGGCGCGCGTGGCCATGCGGGCGAGGGACTGCGGGTCGTCGGAGGTGGCGCGCTCGTTCGCGGGGAGGCCGGAGCCGACCTCCTCGAGCACGCGGCGCCGCTGCTCCGGCGTGAGGCGGGCGAACGCCTCGGCGTGCGCCTGCTCGACGGCGTCCGGCGGGGCGGTGCGCAGCAGGTAGCGGTACCGCTCCACGGCCACCTCGTCGGGGTCACGGTGGGCGGCCGGGACGCCGACGCCGGGCCGGCCGGCGGGCTGCTGGCCGGGGTACGGCGCGTAGCCGTGCTTCCCCGGTGCCTCACCCGTGTGCGGCCGGGCGTCGTCGGGCCGGCCGGGCACGCCGTGGTAGGTGCGCTCGTCGGGCGTTCTGCCGAGGAGTCTGTCGAGGAATCCCATGACGGTCCAACGACCGCCGGGACGCGTCCGTTCCCGGGTACGGCGACGGCCCGCACCCCGACGAGCGG
>NZ_JBHVBO010000106.1:0-14534 GCF_042668085.1 Isoptericola sp. NPDC057391
GATCCCGGGGCCGCCCTTCGCGCTTCCGTCGGTCGCTCAGCCCGACTTGCGACGGAACATCTTCTGCACCGGGCCGGACGTCTCGGAGCCGTGCACCTGGCCGGTGTTGCCGTCCTTCCCGGCGGTCGGGTGGCTGGCGGCGTTCTTCTTCTCCAGCGCCTCCCGGAAGCGCGCCTTCGTGTCCTCGCTGGGCTTCGCCCTGGAGTCGTCCGTCGTCATCGCGGTCACCTCGTCGGTCGGGGTGGGTGTGCTCACGCGGCGCGCGGCACCTGGTGCCGTCCAGCATGCCCCGGGCGGCTACCCGGCGCCAGGGCATTTCGCCCGGACCGGGCGGCGTCGGGGCGTCAGGCCGTCGTGCCCTGTCCGGCGGTCGCGCGCTCGTCGCGCTCCGCCCGCAGCGACGTGATCGCCGACTCGAAGTCCTCGAGGGACTCGAACGACTGGTAGACGCTCGCGAAGCGCAGGTAGGCGACCTCGTCCAGCTCGCGCAGCGGTCCGAGGATCGCCAGCCCGACCTCGTTGGCCTCGATCTCGGGCCTGCCCGACGCCCGCAGGGTCTCCTCGACCTTCTGCGCGAGGACCGCGAGGTCGTCGGAGCTCACGGGCCGGCCCTGGCACGCCTTGCGCACGCCCGCCACGACCTTGTCGCGGCTGAACGGCTCGGTCACGCCGGAGCGCTTGGCCACCGAGAGGCTCGCCGTCTCGATGGTGGTGAACCGGCGCTGACACGCAGGGCACTGCCGCCGGCGACGGATGGACGCGCCGTCGTCGGAGGTGCGCGAGTCGACGACTCGTGAGTCCGCGTGGCGGCAGAACGGGCAGTGCATCGCTGGTCTCCTGCGCTCGGCTCCGGACCGGCGCCCGGCTGCCCGACAAGGTAAGCGGCGGGCGACCGTCCGCGCAAGCAGGATCCCGGCGGCGCGTGCCGTCAGTCCAGCGGGAGCACCACCACCTGTCCGGTCTGGAGCTCCGCCGACGTCAGCCCGTTGAGGTCGCGGAGGTCGGCCACGACGTCGCGCAGGTCCTCGCCCGTGTCGCGCACCTGCTGCGCGTACTGCCAGAGCGTGTCGCCGGGCGCCACCGTCTGCAGCCGGACCTCGACCCCCGCGCCCGGCGACTCGGCCACGGCGCGCTGGCCGACCAGCCCCGCGCCGACGAGCACCAGGAGCACGAGAGCCGCCACCACCACCCGGCCCCTGCGGGTGAGCCGGAGCCCACCGAGCCCGAGGAACCCGGGAGCGTCGCTGGTGCTGCGCGCGTTCTGCATCGTCCTGCCTCCGTCCACGTGGCGCCGTTCCGTCGAACACCCGTTCGTCGAACACCTGTACGTCGAACTGCTGTACTAGGTGTACCACGTCGGGGCGACACGGTCGAGACCGGATCGAACAGATGTTTGATGTCGGGCCGAAACTGGCTTAGAGTGGCCGACAGCGCGATGGCAGGTTTGTCGGATTTCATCGGCCCGCCCACGGGCCGCGCCCTGCAGGACGGAGAACGCGATGACCAGCGGACGGGACCAGGCCCCGGCGTCCACGACGACGGCGACGTCATGGGCTGCCCAGGACGAGACCTCCGAGAACCCGGCCGCGCCGACGGTGGCGGCAGGGTCCTCCACGACCGCGCTGGCGTCGGTGAGCGAGCTCTCGCCGACGTCCGACCGCCTCACGCCGCGACAGCGGCGCGTGCTCGAGACCATCCGCACCTCCGTCGAGGCGCGCGGGTACCCGCCGACCATGCGGGAGATCGGCGAGGCCGTCGGGCTGGCGAGCCCTTCCTCGGTCAAGCACCAGCTCACCACCCTCGAGCGCAAGGGCTACCTGCGCCGCGACCCCAACCGGCCGCGTGCGATCGAGGTCGTCGACCCCGAGGCGCCCGCCACCGACACGGCGGCCGACGGCGACGCCGCGCCCGGGTACGTGGCGGGGTCGCTCGCCGCGTCCGACGCGCAGCCGGCCCAGGCTCCGTCGTACGTCCCGCTGGTCGGCCGGATCGCCGCCGGCGGCCCCATCCTCGCCGAGCAGGTCGTCGAGGACGTCTTCCCCCTCCCGCGCCAGGTCGTGGGCGACCGGGACCTGTTCCTGCTCAAGGTCGCGGGCGACTCGATGGTCGACGCCGCCATCTGCGACGGCGACTGGGTGGTCGTGCGCAGCCAGCCCGTCGCCGAGAACGGCGAGGTCGTCGCCGCGATGATCGACGGCGAGGCGACGGTGAAGACGTTCAAGCAGGCCGACGGGCACATCTGGCTGCTGCCGCAGAACGCCGCCTACTCCCCCATCCCGGGCGACGAGGCGCAGGTGCTCGGCCGGGTCGTCGCGGTGCTGCGGAGCCTCTGAGCAGAGGCGTCGGGGGCAGAGTCGTCGGAAGCGGGGACGTCAGAGTCCGAGGCGGCGCTGCACCGCGCGCATGCTCTCGGCCGACGCCCGGAGCCCGGCGACCTCGTCGTTCGACAACGGGGTGTCGATCGTCTCCGCCACGCCGCGTCGGCCGACGAGCGACGGCACCGACAGGCACACGTCGCTGATCCCGTAGAAGTCGTCGAGGCGGGAGGACACGTTCATCACGCGGTGCTCGTCGTTGAGGACGGCCTCGATGATCCGCGTCGCCGCCAGGCCGACGGCGTAGTTGGTCGCCCCCTTGCCGGCGATGACGCGGTAGGCGGACTCGACGACGTCGGTGGCGATGCGCCGCCGGGCCGGCTCGTCGAGGGGCGGGCGCCCGCGGAAGGGGCGCCAGTCCAGGAGGGGCACGCCGGCGATCGTGGCCGAGCTCCACAGCACGATCTCCGAGTCGCCGTGCTCGCCCGCGATGTTCGCGTGGACGTTCCCGACCGCCACCCCGCAGTGGCGGGCCAGCGCGTCGCGCAGCCGGGACGAGTCGAGCACGGTCCCGCTGCCGAACACCCGGCCCCGCGGCAGGCCGCTGATCTCCTGTGCGGCGTACGTGACGACGTCGACCGGGTTGGTGACCATGAGGAACACCGCGTCCGGGGCGACCTCGAGCAGGCCCGGCAGGATGGACCGCGTGAGGCCGACCGTCGCCTCGGCCAGGTCGAGGCGGCTCTGCCCGGGCTTCTGCTTGGCCCCCGCCGTCACCGCGACGATATCGGCGCCACGGCAGACCTCCACGTCGTCCGAGCCGTCGATCTCGGCCTGCGGGATGAACATGCCCCCGTGGCGCAGGTCGAGCACCTCGGCCTCGACCTTCGCGCGGTTGACGTCCAGGAGGGCGACGGACCGGGCCGCGCCCCGGGCCAGCGCCGCGTACGCGAGGGTGGAACCCACCGCGCCCGCTCCGACGATCGCGAGCTTGGTCGTCCTGCGTGTCTCGTCCACGGCCCCACGCTAGGTGTCGAGGCGCCGCAGCGCAGCGCGGACGAGCTCGCCGTCCGTGGTCGGCCAGAAGTCGGGCATGGACCGGGTGAGGAACGACCCGTAGCGGGCGGTCGCCAGGCGGGGGTCGAGGACGGCCACGACCCCGCGGTCGTCACCCGTGCGCACCAGCCGGCCGGCGCCCTGCGCGAGGAGCAGCGCGGCGTGCGTGGCCGAGACCTGCATGAACCCGTTGCCGCCCGCCTGCTCCACCGACCGGGCCCGCGCCGCCTTCACCGGGTCGTCCGGGCGCGGGAACGGGATCCGGTCCACGAGCACCAGCTGGCAGCTCGGCCCCGGCACGTCGACGCCCTGCCACAGGGAGAGCGTGCCGAACAGGCAGGTCGCCGGGTCGTCGGCGAACGCCTGCACGAGGGTCGGGAGCTGGTCGTCGCCCTGGCACAGCACGGGCACGTCCAGTCGCTCGCGCATCGCTTCCGCCGCGGCCTGCGCCGCCCGGCGGGAGGAGAACAGCCCGAGCGTCCGGCCCCCGGCGGCCTCGATCAGCCCGGCGATCTCGTCCAGCTGGGCGTCGGTCGTCGGCTCCCGTCCGGGCGCGGGCAGGTGCCGTGCGACGTACAGGATCCCCTGGCGCGGGTAGTCGAACGGGCTGCCGACGTCGAGCCCCGCCCAGTCCGCGGTCTCGTGGGACCCTCCCGAGCCGGTAAGGCCGAGCGACCGCGCCACCGGGTCGAACGTGCCGCCGAGCGTGAGCGTCGCCGAGGTGAAGACGCCCGTCGCCTCGCCCAGCAGGTGCGTCCGGATCAGCCCGGCCACCGCCAGCGGAGCGGCGTGCAGGCGGGTGACGCCGTCGCCCGCCCACGGCGCGTTCTCCGGCGGGCGTGAGCACCACAGCACGTCCGCCGTCGTGTCCTCGGCCGCCATCCGCTCCGCGACCTCGAAGAGCTGCAGGACGGCGGACTGCGCCATCTTCATGCCGGCGTCCGGCGCCTCCTGCCCCTTGCCCGGCCCCTGGGGCTTGAGCCGGGTGAGAAGCTCGCGGGCGGCGTCGCGCACGGCGCCCACCGCGGTGCGCAGGTCGTCGGGGAGGCCGAGCGGGAACCGCTCCGCGGGCGCCGTGGCGAGCAGGCTGCCCAGTCGCTGCGACGCGGCGTCGAGCGCCTCGGTCTCGGTGCCGCCGTGCCGCCGCGCGAGTCGCGCGGCGTGCTCCACCACCGTGAGGGAGAGATCCACGGTGGCGGCCGCCGTCACGCGCTCGGCGAGCTCGTGCGCCTCGTCGACCACGACGGCGTCGTGCTCGGGCAGCACGCCCGGGTTCCCCGAGACGGCGATGCCGAGCATCGCGTGGTTGGTGACGACGACGTCGGCCTCCCGTGCCGCCGCACGCGCCCGCTCGGGGAAGCACTCGGCGAGGAGCGGGCACCGCTGCCCCAGGCACTCCAGGGCCGTGACGGACACCTGGCGCCAGGCCTTGTCGGGGACACCGGGCACGAGGTCGTCCCGGTCACCCGTGTCGGTCTCCTCCGCCCAGGTGTGCAGCCGGCGCACGTGGTCGGCGAGCGTGGCGGCGTCGTCGGGACGCCCGCCCCGCCGGGGTGGTCCGGCCGGCCTCGAGGGCGCCGGGTGCTGCTCGGCGCCCGCACCCTCCCCGGGGCCCGGGTCGGACGGGAGGTCGAAGAGGGTCGCGCCCTCGACCGGGTAGCCGCCGGTCACCTTGTGCTTGCACAGGTAGTTGTGCCAGCCCTTGAGCAGGGCGACCTTGGGGGGACGGGGCAGCTTGGGCCCCACGGTCTCGGCGACCAGCGGCAGGTCGCGCGTGACCACCTGGCGCTGCAGGGCAAGGGTGGCGGTGGAGACGATGACCCGCTTGCCGTCGACGACCGCGTGCCGCACGGCCGGGACGAGGTAGGCGAGCGACTTGCCCGTGCCCGTGCCGGCCTGCACCAGGAGGTGCCGGCCGTCATCCACGGCCTCCGCCACCGCCTCGGCCATGCGCCGCTGGCCCTCCCGCCGTCCGCCGCCGAGGGCCCCCACCGCCAGGTCGAGGAGCTGCGGGGCGTCGGGGGCGTCGGCGGAGGTCACCCGTCGATCCTAGGGCGCCCCGCCGACCGTCCGGCGCGGGCTCCCACAGCCCGCCGCCGGCCCGTCAGCCCGCGACGGCGGCGTGCTGGAGCTCGGCCGCGAGCGCCTCGTCTACGCGACCGCGCAGACGGGTGCCCTCGGCCAGGTGCTCCTCGGCGACCGTGCCGCCCGCCTCGTGCACGCGGTGCACCAGGTCGCCGCGGGAGTACGGGACGACCAGGTCGATCTCGACGTGGGGCTGGGGCAGCTCGGCCGCGATCAGCTCCCGCAGCTCCGCCATGCCCTCGCCCGAGTGCGCGGACACCACGACGCTGCGCCGCTCGCGACGCTGCACCCGGCCGACCACGGCGGGGTCGGCGACGTCGGCCTTGTTGAGCACGACGACCTCGGGCACGTCCGCGATCCCGGGGATCTCGGCGAGCACCTCGCGCACCGCGGCGATCTGGCCCTCGGGGTCCGGGTGGGAGGCGTCGACGACGTGCAGCAGCAGCGCGGCGTCGCCCACCTCCTCCAGCGTGGACCGGAACGCCTCGACGAGCTGGTGCGGCAGGTGCCGCACGAACCCGACGGTGTCGGTGAACGTGTAGGGCCGCCCGTCCTCGGTGCGGGCCCGGCGCACGGTCGGGTCCAGCGTGGCGAACAGGGCGTTCTCCACGAGGACGCCCGCGTCCGTGAGCGCGTTGAGCAGCGACGACTTGCCGGCGTTCGTATAGCCGGCGATCGCCACGTTCGGCACGCCGTGCCGCTTGCGGTCGAGGCGCTTGGTCTCGCGCCCCGGCGCCATCGCGGCGATCTCGCGCCGCAGCTTGGCCATCCGGTTGCGGATGCGGCGCCGGTCCAGCTCGATCTTGGTCTCACCGGGTCCGCGGGAGCCCATGCCGGCGCCCTGGCCGCCCACCTGGCCACCGGCCTGGCGGGACATCGAGTCGCCCCAGCCGCGCAGGCGCGGCAGCAGGTACTCGAGCTGTGCCAGCTCGACCTGCGCCTTGCCCTCCCGCGACTTGGCGTGCTGGGCGAAGATGTCGAGGATCAGGGCGGTGCGGTCGACCACCTTGACCTTGACGATGTCCTCCAGCGCGCGGCGCTGGGACGGGGCCAGCTCGGTGTCGGCGACGACGGTGTCGGCGCCGACAGACGCGACGACCTCCGCCAGCTCGGCCGCCTTGCCGGACCCGAGGTAGGTGCCGGGGTCGGGCTTCTGACGGCGCTGCAGCAGCCCGTCGAGGACCTGCGAGCCTGCGGTCTCGGCGAGCGCGGCGAGCTCGCGCAGCGAGACCTCCGCCTCGCGGGCCGCGGCCTCGCCGCCGGAGTACAGGCCGACCAGCACCACGCGCTCCAGGCGCAGCTGGCGGTACTCGACCTCGGTGACGTCCTCGAGCTCCGTGGAGAGCCCGGCGACGCGCCGCAGCGAGATGCGCTCCTCGAGGTCGAGCTGGTCGCCGTCGTGGGCGGTGTGCACCGTGGCGCCCTCGGACCGCGCCGTCCCGGCCCGCGCGAGCACCCGGGCCACGACGTCCTGCGCGATCGCCTGGGCGTCGCGCTCGGCCTCGCGGCGCGCGTCCACCGAGGTCTCGGCGCCGGGAGCCCCGGCGGTCTCGTCGGCCTGCGGGGTGTCGGGGTTGGTCGGGGTGTGGGTCAAGGTGTGCCTCTCGGGTCGGGATCGGCGGTCCGGCCGCCGTAGGGGTACAACAAGGGTCCCACGCCAGATCGTCCCGGCGGAGAGATTTTCGCCGGGCGGATCCTCCCCGGGTCGTCGCCGGGCTCTCCTCGTCGAGCGGCCGGCGACCGCGTCGGACGGCGGGCGACCTAGGATCGCGGGGTGAGCGAGCAGCCCGACCACTACTTCTCCGCGCAGCCGGCCTCGGCCGCCGAGCGCCGTCGCGCCGTCGTCGAGCTCGCCGGCCGGGAGGTCGAGGTGGACGTCGCCTCCGGCGTCTTCTCCCCCGGCGGCGTCGACAAGGGGACGCGGGTGCTGCTGCGCGAGGTGCCTGCCCCGCCCGCCGCCGGCGACCTGCTCGACCTCGGCTGCGGCTGGGGGCCGATCGCGCTCTCGATGGCGCTCGCCTCCCCCGGCGCCACCGTGTGGGCCGTGGACGTCAACGAGCGGGCGCTCGACCTGCTCCGCTCGACGGCGGAGCGCCTCGGCCTGGAGAACGTGCGCGCCGTGCGCGCCGGGGAGGTGCCGGACGACGTGCGGTTCGCCGCCATCTGGTCGAACCCGCCGATCCGGGTCGGCAAGGCCGTGCTGCACGACCTGCTGCGCGCCTGGCTCCCCCGGCTGGCCGCGGACGCCGAGGCGTGGCTCGTGGTGCAGAAGAACCTGGGCTCGGACTCGCTGGCGCGCTGGATCGAGGCCGAGCTGGGCCGCGGCGTCGAGCGCACGGCGTCGTCCAAGGGCTTCCGCGTGCTCCGGGTCGACTGACGCCGGTCCTGCCGAGCGGGGTCAGAGCTCCGCGAGCTCCGTCTCCCCGCTGAACACCAGCTCCGCCGGGCCGGCGAGCTCCACGTGGCCGCCCTCGAGCAGCCGGACGCGGACCAGCCCGCCGGGGACCTCCACCTCCCACACGTCCGGCACGGCGCCGTCGGCCCCCGCCGCGGCCCACGTGCGTACCGCGAGCGCCGCGGCGCACGCCCCCGTGCCGCAGGACTGCGTCTCCCCCACGCCGCGCTCGTGCACGCGCATCCGCACGTGCCCGACCGACCGCCCGTCGGGGTCCACCGTCTCGGCGAGCGGCACGACGAGCTCGACGTTCGTGCCCTCGGGGGGCAGCGGGTCGACCTCGGGCGCCCGGGTCAGGTCGGCCTCGGCGAGCTCGGACGGCCGCGCGAGGGCGACGACGGTGTGCGGGTTGCCCAGGTCGACGCTCAGCGCCGGGCGGGGGGTGTCCCAGCCCCGCACGAGGACGGCGGCGTCCGCGCCGCGCGACGCGGCGGCGTCCCCGCCGGGCAGCGCCCAGGGGCCCATGTCCACCGCGTACCAGCCGCCCGGCTCCTTGCGGACCCGGCGCACGCCGGCGCGGGTGCCGAGCGCGAGCTCCTGCCCGGCGTCGAGGTCCGCGAGCCCGAGCTGCTCGGCGAAGGCCGTGAAGACGCGCACGCCGTTGCCGCACATCTGGGCGACGGAGCCGTCGGCGTTGCGGTAGTCCATGAACCAGATCGCCGCGGGCTCCTCGGCGAGCACGCGGTCGGCCACCGCCTCGCCGGCGCGGGCGACGGCCGCGGTGGGCGCGAGCCGGATGACGCCGTCGCCGCCGATCCCGGCGCGGCGGTCGGCCAGCCGCCGCACCTGGTCCGGGGTGAGCTCGAGGTCCCCTCGGGTGTCGGCCAGCAGCACGAAGTCGTTCTGGGTGCCGTGACCCTTGGTGAAGCGCAGCGTCATGAGCCCAGAGTACGGCGCACGGGCGCCGTCCCGGGCTCGGGCAGGCGCCCGGCGTCGGCGGCGCGCACCACCGCGAGCGCCTCGCCGACCAGGTCGGTCGAGCCGGCGTCGAGCCAGCGCACGCGCGGGTCCCGCCCGAACCAGCCCATCTGCTTGCGCGCCAGCCGGCGGGTGTTCGCGACGATCGCCTCGCGCGCGCCGTCGAGGGTGAGCTCCCCGCGCCAGCACGCGAGGAGCTCGGCGTAGCCGACGGCGCGGGCCGCCGTCGTGCCCAGGCCTGCGCCCGTCCCGCCCTGCTCCGGCGACGCGAGGGACCGCACCTCCTCGACGAGACCTTCGTCCCACATCCGCTCCACCCGGCCCGCCACGCAGGCGTCGAGCACCTCGCGGTCGCAGTCGAGCCCGATCTGCACGGCCGGGCGGACGTGCTCCTGGCGGGGCAGGTTGGCGGTGTACGGACGGCCGGTGAGCTCGATGACCTCGAGGGCGCGCACGATCCGCCGCGTGTTGTGCGGGCCGATCGAGGCCGCCGCGTCGGGGTCGAGCCGGGCGAGCTCGTCGTGCAGGGCCCGGCGTCCCTCGTGCTCGGCGCGCTCCTCGAGGCGGGCCCGCACCGCCGGGTCGGTGCCGGGGAAGTCCATGTGGTCGAGCAGGGCTCGCACGTACAGGCCGGACCCGCCGACGACGACGGCCCGCGCCCCCCGGCCGGCGATCTCGTCCAGGTCGGCGCGCGCGGCGCTCTGGTAACGCGCCACGGACGCGTCCTCGACCGGGTCCAGCACGTCGAGCTGGTGGTGCACGATCCCTCGCCGCTCGGCGAGGGGCACCTTCGCGGTGCCGACGTCCATGCCGCGGTAGAGCTGGAACGCATCGGCGTTGACGATCTCCGCGTCGGCGGTCCCCCGCAGGGCGCCGGGGCCGCCGTCGCCGCCGGGCGACAGCGCCTGCGCCAGGTCGAGCGCCAGGTCGGACTTGCCCGTCGCCGTCGGCCCGACGACGGCGACGACCACGGGGACGCCCGGTGCCACCGGGCCGTTCGGCGCTGCGCTCACGCGACGACCCTAGCCCGGCGACGACCGGGTGAGACCGGCGACGACCAGGTGCGACCTGTGACCGGGAGGCGCCCACCCTGGCTAGGGTGTCGTCCGCCACCCAACGCTGCCTGGCGCAACGACGTGTGCGCCGGGCCCCGCACAGGACGAGGACTCATGGCCTTCTTCACCAAGCCCACCGCCGCGGCCGCCGCCGCCCCCGCCCCCCTCACCCGGGACCGGCTCGAGGCGCTGATGACGCGCCGCGAGTGGTACTTCGGGATCGACGACGACGGTGACCTGGGCGGGGTCTGGGACGACAACACGTTCTACTTCCTGCTGGTCGGCGAGCCGCAGGCGATCCTGCAGATCCGCGGCCGCTGGAGCCGCACGCTGCCGACGACGGAGCTGGGGGCCCTGACCGCCCTGCTCAACGAGTGGAACGTCGGGCGCATCTGGCCCAAGGTCTTCGCCCGCCCGGAGGACGACGGCTCGGCCGTCGTGGTGTACGCCGAGGTCGCCACCGACCTGCGCAGCGGCGTCAACGACGAGCAGCTCGAGCGGATCGTCGACTGCGGCCTCGCGACGGGCCTGTCCTTCTTCGAGATGCTGGACGAGCGCTACCCGGCGGCCGACGGCCCGCAGGGGGCGGCCGACGACGCCGCGCGGTCCGCGGCGGGCGACGCGCGGTGACCAGCGGCTCCGACGCCTTCCAGGTCGACCTGCGCGGCCTGGTCGAGCTGCTCAGCCGGCACCTGTACTCCAGCCCCCGCGTCTACCTGCGCGAGCTGCTGCAGAACGGCGTGGACGCGATCACCGCCCGCCGCGCCCTGGACGCCGGCGCGCCCGCGCGCGTGCTGCTGCGTCCCCTGGACGACGGCGGCCTCGAGGTGCATGACACGGGCGTCGGCCTCACCGCCGGCGAGGCCCGCGACCTGCTGGCCACCATCGGCCGCAGCTCGAAGCGCGACGCCGGCCCGGCGGACCCGGCCGACCCGCTCGGCCCCGGGTTCGGGGGCGGGCGGGAGGAGTTCCTGGGCCAGTTCGGGATCGGCCTGCTGTCGGCGTTCATGGTCGCGGACGAGATCGACCTCGTGTCCCGCTCGGCGCGCGACCCCGAGGCGGCTCCCGTGCGGTGGCGCGGGTACGCCGACGGCCGGTACGAGCTCACGGAGCTCGACCCGGCCGACCCCTCGGCCCCCGAGGGTGCCGGGAGCGTCGTGCGCCTGCGCCCCCTGCGCGACGCCGAGCACTGGCTCGAGCCCGACACCGTGGCCGCGCTCGCCGCCGACTTCGGCGGGCTGCTGCCCGTGGACGTGTCGGTCGAGGTGCGCCTGGACGACGGCGGCACGGTGCGGCGCCGCCTCAGCGGCGGCGAGCTGCCCTGGCGTGCGCCCCACGCGGACGACGCCGAGCGTGCGCGGGCCCTGGCGGCGTACTGCGAGCGCACGCTGGGCTTCACGCCGCTGGCCCACATCGACCTCGACCTGCCGGTCGCCGGGCTCACCGGGGTCGCGTTCGTGCTCCCTGCCGCCGTCGCGCCCACGACGGCGGCGCACCACAGGGTGTCGCTCAAGCGCATGCTGCTCGGCACGGGCGTCGAGAGCCTCCTTCCCGAGTGGGCGTTCTTCGTGCGGTGCGTCGTCGACGCGTCCGCCCTGCGCCCCACCGCGTCGCGCGAGGGGCTGTTCGAGGACGACGTCCTCTTCGCCACCCGCGAGGCGCTGGGCGAGCAGGTCCGCGCCTGGACGCTCGACACCCTGGCGGAGCCGTCGCCGCTGGCGCGGTCGTTCCTGTCCACGCACCACCTCGCCGTCCGCGCGCTGGCGGTGCAGGACGACGCCATGCTCGACCTGGCCGCCCGCGTGCTGCCGTTCGAGACCACCGTCGGCACGCGCACCCTCGCCGACCTGGCCGAGCCTGCCGAGGGCGAGGCGCCCGCCCGGGTGCTGTGGACCACCAGCGTCGAGGAGTACCGCCGGGTGGCCGCGGTCGCGGCGGCCCAGGGTCTGCCGGTGCTCAACGCGGGATACGTCTACGACGCCGACCTGCTCGCGCGTGTCGCCCGGCGGCGGCCGCGGTGGCGCCTCGCGCCCGTGGCGCCGGGCGACCTCGAGGCCGTGCTGGGCGAGGTGGAGCCGCTGCGCGAGCTCGAGGTGACCGACGCGCTCGCCGCCCTCGGCGACGACCTCGCCGACCAGGACTGCGACGTCCAGCTGCGCGTCTTCTCGCCGTCCGAGGTGCCCGCCATGCTGCTCACCGACCGGGACGGGGAGCACGCCCGCCAGGCCCGCGCGGCCGCCGCCCCCGTCGGCGACGTCACGGACGTGTGGGGCGCCGTGCTCGCCGGCCTCACCGGCCCGGTGCGCGCCCGCCGGCTCGTGCTGAACGACGCCAACCCGACGGTCCGCGCGCTGCTCGCGGCCGGCGACGCCCCCGTGCGCGCCGCGGGCGCCCGCTCGCTGTACGTCACCGCGCTGCTCGCCTCCGGCCGGCCGCTGGCCGGCGCCGAGGCGGGGCTGCTGGACGACGCCCTGCGCACGCTGCTCGAGCGCGCCCTGCCCGAGCCCCGTCCCACCGAGACCCGTACCGCCGAGCCCCGCACTACCGAGACCCGCACCACCGAGACCGAGGACGACGCCCGATGACCCGCACCCTGGACGAGGCGAACCGCGCCGTCTCCACCATCATGAGCATGCCGTACGGCGTCGCGCGCAGCGCCGCCGCGGAGCAGGAGGCCGCCCGCATCACCGCGGAAGGCCCGGACGAGGCGCGCGCCTACGCCCTGTTCGCGCTGGTGGACTCCTACACCTCGACGCCCGAGGCGGAGAAGGCGTTCCTGCCGTTCACGCAGCTGCTGCGCTGGTGGGACGAGCACCCCGAGCTGTTCGACGGCAGCGACACCCACTCGCTGTTCTGGTCGTTCAAGTGGATGGTGGGCCTGCTCGCCCGTTTCCCGTCCGTCCCGACCGCGCAGCTCGACGCCACGCTCGACGACATGGAGCGCCGGTACGCGCTCGCCGGGAACGGGACCAGCGCGGTGGCCGGCGAGCGGTTCGCCTGGCTCCGCGCCCAGGGCGCCCCCGGTACCGAGGAGGCGTACCGCACGTGGATCACGACGCCGCGGGACTCCTTCTCCGACTGCGCCGCCTGCATGCCCGCCGGCCAGGCGGAGTACCTCGCGGAGACCGGGCGCGTCCGCGAGGCTGCCGACGTCGTGGCCGCCGCGGTCGCGTCGGGCGCCACCTGCGGCGACGAGCCCGCGGGGATGGAGTCGCTGCTGGAGCTGCTCCTGCTGGACCTGGGGGACGCCGCGGGCGCCGCCGCGGTGCACCGCAGCGCGATCAGCCACCTCGACGCCGCGGTCTCGAAGGAGATCGCCGCGGCCCGCCACGTGGAGTTCCTCGCCCGCGCCGGGCACCCGGAGCGCGCCCTGCGGCTCCTGCACGCGTACCCCGAGCACCTCACGGTGTCCGACTCGCCGGGCGAGCGGCTCGCCGTGCTCACCCACGTGGCGGTCGGCACCGGGGTGCTGCGCGAGACGCACGCCGACACCCCCGTCGAGCTCCCCGGCGTCCCGGCGCGCACGGTCGCCGAGCTCGACGCGTGGGCGCGCGCCGAGATCGCGCCGATCGCCCGCGCCTTCGACGCCCGGCACGGCACCGACCGGCACGCGCGCCTCCTCGACGCCGCGTGGGCGCGCCAGGCCCGGCGGCTGCCCGTCGAGCTCGGCGTGCTCGCCGCCGCCGAGCGTGCCGCCACCGCTCCCGACACGCTGCCCGAGGCGACGCCCACGTCGCTCGCGGGCGCCGACGCCGGCTCCCCCGCGGGCGTCGACCTCGCCGGCGTGACGGCCCCGGGCCCCGGTGCCGACCCGGTCGCCGCCGCCCTCGCTCGCGCGGAGCTCGAGCCGGACCCCGTCGAGGCGTCCGCGGCCTACCTGACCGCCGCCCGCCTGGCCGAGGAGGCCGGCCGTCTCGAGGACGCGGGCTTCGCCCTGGCGGAGGCCGCGCAGGTGGCCGCGACCCTGGGCGACGACGAGGGCGCGGTGCCCGCGTTCGTGCAGGCCGTCGGCCTGCTGCGGGCGGCGTCGACCGATCCCGCCCACGTCGGCCCCGTCGTCCGGGCCGCCGCCGCGGCCCAGGCTCGCGTCGGCGACGTCGACGCCGCCCTCGCCGCCGTCGAGCGGGTGCTCGGCGACGTCGCGCGCCCCGCCGACGGCGCGCCCGCAGCGCCGACCCCCGAGCTGTCGGAGGAGCTCGCCGCACGGCGCGCCGCGTTCGTCGCCGCCGAGGAGCTCCAGCTGCGCGACGTGCGCGCCCGCCTCCTCGCGACCGCCGGGCAGCACGCCGAGGGGGCGCGCCAGGCGGAGGCGGTGGCCGAGGAGCTCGGTCGTGCCGGCCTGCCCTTCGACGCCGCGCACGCCTTCTGGCTGGCGGGCAGCGCGCTCCGGGCCGCGGGGGACGACGCCGCGGCGGTCGACCCGCTGCGGGCCGCGCTGGAGGGTCTCGCGGCGGTGGGCGCGCGGGCGGACCTGACCACCGTCGCCGACGAGCTGGTCGGGACGCTCCGGGGCCTGGGCCGCGCCGAGGAGGCGGACGCCGTCGCCGCGTCGCTCGTGCCCTGACGCGCGGGCTCGACCGCTGCGGGGCGACCTGCCGGCCGTCGGGCCGGCCGGCAGGTCAGCCGGCGCTCCCCTCGGCGACCCGGTAC
>NZ_JBHVBO010000107.1:0-14405 GCF_042668085.1 Isoptericola sp. NPDC057391
GGCCCGGGGTCGTTCCCGCGGGCCCGCGCACGAGCGTCACCGGTGTGTCGAGGAGCCGGTCACTCCTGGCCGGAGAGGTACGACTCGACCGTCACGTCGCCGGCGATGATCTGCTCCTTGAGGGCGTTGACCTCGTCCATGAGGGCGGGGTCGACCTTGTCCTCGAAGTTGTGCAGCGGGGCGAGCCCCACGCCGTCGTTCTCGAGGGTGCCCACGTACGGCGTCGGGTCGAAGTTGCCCTGGCCGGCGGCGAGCACCGCCTCGGAGGTCGAGACGTCCATCCGCTTGAGGATCGAGGTGAGGACGTAGTCCTGCGTGGACGGGTCGGTCTCGTAGAAGTCGGCGTCGACGCCGACGAGCGCGATGTCCTTGCCGGAGTCCTGGATCGCGGCGATCGCGGACTGGTAGATCGGACCGCCGACCGGCAGGAGCACGTCGACACCCTGGTCGATGATGTTCTGCGCGGTCGTCTTCGCGGTCTCGTTGGCCTCGAAGCCGCCCGTGAACGAGCCCTCCTCGCCGCCGGTGTAGCCGACGACCTCGACCTTGGTGCCCTTGGTCTCGTTGTAGTACTCGACGCCCTGCTTGAAGCCGTCCATGAAGATCGTGACCGTCGGGAACGGCTGGCCGCCGAAGGTCCCGACCTTGCCCGTCTCGGAGTACCCCGCGGAGAGGTAGCCGGCGAGGAACGCGGCCTGCGCCGTGTCGTAGAGCAGCGGCTTGATGTTCTCGGCGTCGGCCTTGCCGTCGAAGTCCGCGTCCGCGGCGTCGTCGACGATGATGTAGTGCGTCTCCGGGTTCGCCGTGGCCGACTCGATCGTCGCGGCGGAGAGCGCGAAGCCGACCGACACGATGGCGTCGCAGTTCTGCCCGACGAGCGACTCGAGGTTCGGCTTGAAGTCGCTCTCGGACTGCGACTGGACCTCGACGGCCTGGGTGCCGAGCTCCTCGGCCGCCTGCACGACGCCCTCGTAGCTGAGCTGGTTGAAGCTCTTGTCGTCGAACCCGCCCTGGTCCGAGACGATGCACGGCTTGAAGTCGCTCGTCGCGCCCGCGTTGCCGCCGTCGCCGGACTCCTCGGGTGCCTCCGCACAGGCCGCCAGCGCGAGCGCGGCGACGCCGGCGAGGGCGGTGAGCTTGATCGCTCTCTTCACCTGTCGCTCCTGTCGATCGTTCGTCGGGCCAGGATCGTCCGGCCCGTCACCGACGTGAAGCCTAGCCACCGGCGACCCCACCGAGAACCGCAGGCGACGAACCCGCAGGAGTCGTTACCGAAGCGGTATCGACGCCCCCGACCACCGGAACCTCCGGCAACACGCCGGTCACTTTCCGGCGTCTCACGGCTGCAGCGCGAAACGTCCCAGCAACCGGGCACCGACGGCGATCGACCGCTCGTCCACGACGAGGTCCCCCTGGTGGATGTCGTAGCGCCGCTCCCCCGGCGTCCCGGTGCCGAGCCGGGCCATCGCCCCCGGCACCTTGGTGAGGTACCAGGCGAAGTCCTCGCCGCCGAGCGACTGCTCGGTGAGTAGCACGCCCTCGGGGCCGAGCACCGCCGCGCCCGCCGCCTCGAGCGCGCCCGTCACGGCCGCGTCGTTGTCCACCGGCGGGACGCCGCGCGCGTGCCGCACGGTGACGTCCACCTCGTACGGCGCCACGACCTGCTCCACCGCGTCGTGCAGCACCTGCCCGGCGCGCTCCCACGCGCGCACGTCGAGGCAGCGCAGCGTGCCGCCGACCGTGCCCGTGGCGGGGATGGCGTTGTGGGCGTTGCCCGCGTGCACCGCGCCCCAGGTGAGGTTGACGCCCGAGCGCGGGTCGAGCCGGCGGCCGAGCACCGCGGGCACCTGCGTGATGACCTGCCCCAGGGCGTACACCACGTCGCCCGTCAGGTGCGGCCGCGAGGTGTGCCCGCCCGACGACGACAGGGTCACCGTGACCGTGTCCGACGCGGACGTGATCGGGCCGATGCGGGTGCCGATCTGCCCGACGTCCAGCTTGGGCTCGCAGTGCACGGCGGCGATGCGGTCCACGCCGTCGAGCACGCCCTGCGCGATGACGTCGTGCGCACCGCCGGGCATGACCTCCTCGGCGGGCTGGAAGACCAGCCGCACGCCGCGCTCGAGCAGGCCCTCGTCGTGCAGCGCCGCGAGGGCCAGGCCCGCGCCCAGCACCACCGTGGTGTGCACGTCGTGCCCGCAGGCGTGCGCCACGCCCGGCACCACCGAGCGGAACGGCAGCCCGCACGAGTCGTCGAGGGGCAGCGCGTCGATGTCCGCGCGCAGCGCCACCCGGCCCAGCCCGTCGGGCGACCGGTCGGGGCCGACGTCGCAGACCAGGCCGGTGCCCTCGAGCAGCGTCGGCTCGAGGCCCGCGGCGCGCAGCCGGTCGGCCACGAGCGCGGTGGTGCGCACCTCCTGCCGGCCGAGCTCGGGGTGCGCGTGCACGTCGCGGCGGATCTCCACCAGCTCGGCCTCGAGCCCCGCCACGATCTCGTCGAGCCGCGCCCCGGGTGCGCCGACGGCCGCCTCCCGGGCGCTCACAGGACGTCCTCGCGGCCGTGGGCGCGCATCGCGTCGACCATGTCCTTGACCTGCTGCGCGCGGGCCCGGGTCGTGACCAGCAGCGCGTCGGGCGTGTCCACCACGACGACGTCGTCGATGCCGAGCAGCGCGACCACCCGGTCCCCGCCGGGCACGACGACCGCCCCGGCGGACTGCACGCGCACCACGTCGGCCGGGTCGCCCAGCACCTTGGAGCCGCCCTCGTCGTCCGACGGCAGCAGCGCGGCGAGCGAGTTGAAGTCGCCGACGTCGTCCCACCCGAACGTGCCGGGCACGACGGCGACGCCGCCCTCGGCCGCGACGGGCTCCGCGACGGCGTGGTCGATCGCGATCTTCTCCAGGCCGGGCCACACCCGGGCGACCACGGCCGCGCGGTCCGGCGTGTCCCAGGCGGCGGCGATCTCCCGCAGCCCGTCGTGCAGCGCGGGGCGGTGCGTCGCCAGGTGCCGCAGCAGGACCGAGGAGCGCGCCACGAAGATGCCGGCGTTCCAGCGGTACTCGCCGGAGGCGACGTACTCGCGCGCGGTCGCGGCGTCGGGCTTCTCCGTGAAGCCGCGCGCGTGCAGGGCGCTCGGCGCGCCCTCGACGCCCAGCGGGTCGCCGCTGCGCACGTAGCCGAACGCCACGGAGGGGCGCGAGGCGGCGATGCCGATCGTCGCGACGTAGCCGGCGCGCGCGGCCTCGACGGCCTCCCGCACCGCGGCGTCGAACGACGCCGCGCCGGAGACCACCTGGTCCGCGGCGAAGGACCCGACGACGACGTCCCCGTGCCGGTGCTCGAGCACCGCGGCGGCCAGCCCGATCGCCGCCATCGAGTCGCGCGGGGACGGCTCGGCGAGCACGGCGTCGTCGGCGAGCTCGGGCAGCTGCTCGCGCGCGGCCTCGACGTGCGGCTCGCCCGTGACGAGCACGACCCCGCCGCCGGCCAGCGGCCGCAGGCGGTCGACGGTGCCCTGCAGCAGCGTGCGCCCCGCGCCCGTGAGGTCGTGCAGGAACTTGGGCGCGCCCGCCCGGGACAGCGGCCACAGGCGGGTGCCGGCGCCTCCGGCGGGAACCACGGCGTAGAACCCGGGGACCGAGGGACGGGAGGGGGGCGCCGCAGTGCTCATCCCCGCAGCATAGGCGTGCTGACGGCCGGGCCGTCGGCGACGTCAACCCTGTGGAATAGGTCACGAAAGCCACCGGACCGTCCCGGTTTGCCGGACCTCGTGTGCCGCGAGACGACCGGATGTCACTACAGTGACCGTGAACGGAATCCACACAGAATCCGCCAACGGAGGCTCCCCCCGTGCCTACAGCACCTGCTGGCACGCTCTACCGCGGCCGTGAAGGCATGTGGTCCTGGGTCGCGCATCGCGTGACCGGCGTGCTCATCTTCTTCTTCCTCCTCGTGCACATCCTGGACACGGCTCTCGTCCGGGTGTCACCCGAGGCCTACAACGCCGTCATCGGGACGTACCAGACGCCGATCATGGGACTCGGGGAGGCCGGCCTCGTCGCCGCGATCGTCTTCCACGCGTTCAACGGCATCCGCGTGATCCTCGTCGACTTCTGGGCCAAGGGCCCGAAGTACCAGCGGACCATGCTCTGGGTCGTCGTCGGCCTGTTCGTCGTGACCATGGCCGGCTTCCTGCCGCGGCACCTGATGAACGTCTTCGGAGGTGGGCACTGATGGCCACGACACAGAGCGGCTCCGCGATCGCTCCCCCTCGCTCGCCCTACGCCCGCCGCAAGACGACCCGCAGCAACTACGAGCTGTACAGCTGGGTCTTCATGCGGGCGTCCGGCGTCGTGCTGATCGTGCTGATCTTCGGCCACCTGTTCGTCAACCTCATGGTGGGCGAGGGCGTGCACGCGATCGACTTCGCCTTCGTCGGCGGCAAGTGGTCCAGCCCCTTCTGGCAGATCTGGGACCTGCTGATGCTGTGGCTCGCGATGATCCACGGGACCAACGGCGTGCGCACGATCATCAACGACTACGCCCAGAAGGACTCCACCCGCGGCGTGCTCAAGGTGCTGCTGTACCTGGCGTTCACGATCGTGGTCGTGCTCGGCACCCTCGTGATCTTCACGTTCAACCCCTGCCCGCCGGGCAGCCCGGCCGAGCTCCTGCCGTCGATCTGCTTCTCGAACTAAGGACAGGCACCCCCCGATGCAGACACATCAGTACGACGTCGTCATCGTCGGCGCAGGCGGCGCCGGCATGCGCGCGGCGCTCGAGGCCTCCGGCGAGGCCCGCACCGCGGTCATCTCGAAGCTCTACCCCACCCGCTCCCACACCGGTGCCGCCCAGGGCGGCATGGCGGCGGCCCTCGCGAACGTCGAGGAGGACAACTGGGAGTGGCACACGTTCGACACCGTCAAGGGCGGTGACTACCTGGTCGACCAGGACGCGGCGGAGATCCTCGCGAAGGAGGCCATCGACTCGGTCCTCGACCTGGAGAAGATGGGCCTGCCGTTCAACCGCACGCCCGAGGGCCGCATCGACCAGCGCCGGTTCGGCGGGCACACCCGCGAGCACGGCCAGGCCGCGGTGCGCCGCGCCTGCTACGCCGCGGACCGCACCGGCCACATGATCCTGCAGACGCTGTACCAGAACTGCGTGAAGCAGAACGTCGAGTTCTACAACGAGTTCTACGTGCTGGACCTGCTCACGGACCACGACCTCACCACCGAACAGCTCGAGGACGGGGCCGAGGTCAACGCGACCGGCGTCGTCGCCTACGACCTGGCGAGCGGCGAGATCCACGTGTTCCAGGCGAAGGCGATCATCTTCGCCACCGGCGGCGCGGGCAAGATCTTCAAGACGACGTCGAACGCGCACACCCTCACGGGCGACGGCATGGCGCTGGCGTACCGCCGCGGCCTGCCGCTGGAGGACATGGAGTTCTTCCAGTTCCACCCGACGGGCCTCGCGGGCCTCGGCATCCTCCTGTCGGAGGCGGCGCGCGGCGAGGGCGGCATCCTGCGCAACTCCGACGGCGAGCGCTTCATGGAGCGCTACGCCCCCACCATCAAGGACCTCGCGCCGCGCGACATCGTCGCCCGCTCGATGGCCAACGAGGTGCGCGAGGGCCGCGGTGCCGGTCCGAACAAGGACTACGTGCTGCTGGACCTCACGCACCTGGAGCCCGCGCACATCGACGCGAAGCTCCCGGACATCACCGAGTTCGCGCGCACCTACCTCGGCATCGAGCCGTACACCGAGCCGGTGCCCGTCTACCCGACGGCGCACTACGCGATGGGCGGCGTGCCGACCAACGTCCAGGGCGAGGTGCTGCGCGACAGCCACAACGTCGTCAAGGGCCTGTACGCGGCCGGCGAGGTCGCGTGCGTGTCCGTGCACGGCTCGAACCGCCTCGGCACCAACTCGCTGCTCGACATCAACGTCTTCGGCAAGCGCGCCGGCCGCTCCGCCGCCGCCTACGCGAAGACGGTCGCCCAGCACCGGGAGCTCCCCGAGAACCCGACCGCCCGCGTCGAGGCGCAGCTGGCCGAGATGCGCGACCGCCCCGACGGCGAGCGCGTGGCCGACGTGCGCAAGGCCCTGCAGGAGACCATGGACGCGAACGCCCAGGTCTTCCGCACCGGTGACTCGCTCAACGAGGCGCTCGCCACGATCCGCGAGCTGCAGAAGCGCTACCGGAACGTCTCGGTGCAGGACAAGGGCAAGCTGTTCAACACCGACCTCCTCGAGGCCATCGAGCTCGGCTTCCTGCTCGACATCGCCGAGGTCACGGTCGTCGCGGCGATCAACCGCAAGGAGTCGCGCGGCGGTCACTACCGGGAGGACTACCCGAACCGCGACGACGCGAACTACATGCTGCACACGATGGCGTACCGCCGTCCGACGTCGGCCCCCGACGCCGGCGACGGCCACGTCCCGGGCTACTTCGACCACGTCGAGGACTTCGGGGACTACAAGGTCGTCCTGGGGTCGAAGCCCGTGACCCAGACGCGCTACGAGCCGATGGAGCGGAAGTACTGATGACTGCTGTTCTCGAGAACCCCGCGACGGAGTCGCCGAAGCCCGAGGTGGGCGCGATCCCCTCGTTCGAGGTCACGCTGCGCATCCGGCGCTACAACCCCGAGTCCGAGCACGGCGAGGAGTCGACCTGGGACGACTTCACCGTCACCGCGCACGGCACCGACCGCGTCCTGGACGCCCTGCACATGATCAAGTGGGAGCAGGACGGGTCGCTGACCTTCCGTCGCTCGTGTGCTCATGGAGTGTGCGGCTCCGACGCGATGCGGATCAACGGCCGCAACCGGCTCGCCTGCAAGACGCTCCTCAAGGACGTCAACCCGGACAAGCCGATCACGGTCGAGCCCATCAAGGGCCTGCCCGTCGTCAAGGACCTCGTGGTCGACATGGAGCCGTTCTTCGCCTCCTATCGCGAGATCATGCCGTTCCTCATCACCTCGGGGAACGAGCCGACGCGCGAGCGCCTGCAGTCCGCGGAGGACCGCGAGCGCTTCGACGACACCACCAAGTGCATCCTGTGCGCGGCGTGCACGTCGTCCTGCCCCGTGTTCTGGACCGACGGCCAGTACTTCGGCCCGGCCGCGATCGTCAACGCGCACCGGTTCATCTTCGACAGCCGCGACGAGGGCGCCACCCAGCGCCTGGAGATCCTCAACGACAAGGAGGGCGTGTGGCGCTGCCGCACGACCTTCAACTGCACCGAGGCCTGCCCGCGCGGCATCGAGGTCACCAAGGCGATCCAGGAGGTCAAGCGCGCCATGATCACGCGCGCGTTCTGACCTCCCGGCCGCCGCGGCCCACCCGGCGCACGCTGGACATCCGCATGGCGTAGGAGCCCCGTCGTACCCCGCGTACGACGGGGCTCCACGGCTTTCCGGAGCCCTGCCCGCGACGCACGACGCGCTCGATCTCCGCCGCGTCCCGCATCGCGGCGACCTCCGCCTCCGCACGGGCGATCTCGTCCAGCCGGGGCGGGTCGTACACCCAGGCGCACATCAGCAGCAGCACCCGGGCCACGAAGTTCACCAGCACCAGCACGGTCACGAGGCCCGCGAACGCCGCGAGCAGGGCGTTCCGCTCCGCTCCGGCGGCCACGACCGACGTGCCCAGCCAGCGCAGCACGCCGGCCACGACGCCGGCGCCGAGACAGCCCAGCACGAAGTCTCGCCTCCGGCGCGGACGCACGCGGGCGACGACCCGGACGATGAGGTAGACGAGCAGCGCGTCGAGCAGCACGCCCACCACGGCGGTGCCGAGCGCGGTCAGCTGGGCGAGCAGGTACGAGCTGCCGAACCACGCCTGCATCTGTCGGCTGAACGTCTGCGCGAGGATGCTCGCCCCCGCGGAGGCCACGATCATCGCCCCGAGGATGACGAACCCGAGCAGCTCCCAGATCTTCGACAGCACGGGACTGACGCCCACGACGGGCTGGTCGAACATCGACCGCACGGAGATGCGCAGCGCCCGCATGAAGCCAATTGCGGTCCAGAGGAAGACGACCGCGGCGATCACGCTGGCCCACGAGACGACGGAGGTGAGCACCAGGTCGCTGGGCGCGATGACGCCCTCCGGGTCATCGGAGGTCTTGATCAGGCCCGGGAGCCAGTCGTTGATCTGCTCGAAGACCTCGTCCTGCAGCTCCTGCCGCCCGGCCAGCACCCGCGAGAACACCGTGAAGCCGATGGTCAGCGCCGCGAACAGCGAGAAGATCGCCGTGTAGGCGATGCCGCCGCACAGGAGCGCCCCGCGGCGGTCGACGTACCAGTACCACGAGCGCACGGGGCGCAGGCTCTTGAACCACTCGTAGACGGTCAGGGAACGCTCCCTGGCGCGCTCGAGTCGGTCGTTCACACCGCGACCCTAGGGAGCGGGGTGCTCCCCCGCGAGCCGGAAGGAGCGTTGCGGGCGCCACACGCCGTCGTCGCCGTGCTCGTACTGCCACAGGCGGTCGACCTCGAACACGCCGTCGAAGTCCGCCATCTCGACGAAGGCGCGGTCCAGGTCGGCCTCGGAGACCTCGTGCGCGACGGTCACGTGCGGGTGGTAGTTGAACCGCAGCTCCTGGGCCAGCACGCCCGAGCGGGCGGCGGTCTCGAGCTGCTCGCACTCCGCGATGCCCTCGGCGAGGGCCACGAACACCACGGGCGAGATCGGGCGGAACGTGCCGGCCCCGCGCAGGTGCACCCGGAACGGCGCGGTCTCGGCCGCGACCTTCTCCAGGTGCTCGACGACGGCGTCCAGCACGGACTCGTCGACGACAGTGGGGCCGATCACCGTGATGTGCGGCGGGATGGCGTGGGCCAGCGGGTCGCCGAGCGAGGCGCGGGCCTCCTGCAGCTGCGTGCCGTACGGCTCAGGCACCGCGATGGCGACGCCGATCCGCACCTGGGCCGGGCCGCGGTCGGGGAGGTTCACCGGGCGCCTCGGGGCAGCAGGCCGAACCGGTCGTAGACCCGGTCGAGCACGGGGCGCGCGATCTCCCGCGCGCGCTCCGCGCCGTCGGCGAGCACCTTGTCGAGCTGGGCCGGGTCCGACAGGTAGGTCTGCGCCCGCGCCTGGAACGGCTCGAGGAAGGCGACGACGGCGTCGGCGAGGTCCACCTTGAGGTAGCCGTAGCCGCGGCCGTCGTACTCGGCGGCGATCTCGTCGACGCCGCGGCCGGTCACGGCCGAGAAGATCGTGAGCAGGTTGGAGACGCCCGGCTTGGCCACCGGGTCGTACCGCACGCCGTACGTCTCGTCCGCGTCGGTCACCGCCGACTTGATCGCCTTGACGGCCCTCTTCGGGTCCTCGAGCAGCCAGATGACGCCCTTGCCGCCGGCGTTCGACTTGCTCATCTTCGCCGTCGGCTCCTGCAGGTCCTGGATCTTCGCCACGGCCTTGACGATGTGCGCCTCGGGGACGACCGCGGTGCCCTCGCCGAAACGGGCGTTCAGCCGATCCGCGAGGTCGCGGGTGAGCTCGAGGTGCTGGCGCTGGTCCTCGCCGACCGGCACGAGCGCCGTGTCGTAGAGCAGGATGTCCGCGGCCATGAGGACGGGGTACGTGAACAGGCCCACCGTGGTGCCCTCGGAGCCCTGCTTGGCGGACTTGTCCTTGAACTGCGTCATGCGGCCGGCCTCGCCGAACCCGGTCTGGCACGACAGGAGCCACGCCAGCTCCGCGTGCTCGGCGACGTGCGACTGCACGAACAGGATGGACCGCTCGGGGTCGATGCCGCCGGCCAGGTACTGGGCGGCGGTGCGGCGGGTGCGCTCGCGCAGCGCCGCCGGGTCCGGGTTGACCGTCAGGGCGTGCAGGTCGACGACGCAGTACAGCGCCTCGTGGCCGTCCTGGAGCGCCACCCACTGGGCGAGGGCGCCCAGGTAGTTCCCGAGGTGCAGCGACCCGTCGGTCGGCTGCATGCCGGAGAAGATGCGGGGCAGTCCCGGCGCGGACGCTCCGCGCTGGAGGGACGGTGAGGTGGCGACGTCGGACATGGCGTCCATTGTGGCAGGTCGGCCGGGCGGCTCGGAAACGCGTCCGCCCTCGGCCGGACGGGTCAGGTGGCCTCGTCGTCGAACGGGGCGGGCACGGCGGCACGGCGCTCGCCGGAGGCGCTGGTCGCCGCGGCCGTGGCGGTGCCGCCCGCCGCGGCGGCGGCCCGGGGCGCGGGGTCCGGACCGTCGTCGTCGTCCATGAGCGCCTCGCGCACGATGCGGCGGGGGTCGTACTGGCGCGGGTCGAGCTTGGACCAGTCCACGTCCTTGAACTCCGGCCCCAGCTCGGTGTCCACACGCGCCTTGGTGTCCTGCAGCAGGCGCTTGCCCCGCTTCACGAGCGAGGCCAGCTGGGCGGCATACCCGGGGAGGCGCTCGGGCCCGATGAGCAGGACGGCGAGCACCACGATGACGAGGAGCTCACCGCCGTTGATGTCGAACACGCGGACAGCCTATTCGCTCTCGCGCTCCTGCAGCACCACCCGGACGTCCCGTTCCTCGCCGTCGGTGCGCACGCGCAGCGTCACCGCGTCCCCGGGCTGGCGGGCGCGGATCGCGACGATGAGCGCGTCGCTCACGGTCACGGGCCGGCCGTCGATCTCCAGGATGACGTCGCCGGGGCGGATGCCGGCCCGGTCGGCCGGGCCGTCGGGGGTGACGGCCGGCTGGCCCTGCTGGGACGCGGCGGAGACCAGCACCCCCTCGCCCGTGTAGGTCGTGTCGAGCAGCGCCCCGATCACCGGGTACGTCGCGTGCCCCGTCTCGATGAGCTGCTCGGCCGTGTGGCGCGCCTGGGACGCGGGGATCGCGAAGCCCAGGCCGATGCTGCCGGTGGCGGACATCGCGCCCGGCGGCTGCGCGATGGCCGAGTTGATCCCGACCACCTCGCCGTCGGCGTCGATCAGCGGGCCGCCGGAGTTGCCCGGGTTGATCGCGGCGTCGGTCTGGATCGCGTCGATGAACGCCGTCGTGGCGCCTCCCCCGCTGCCCTCGCCCGCCTGCACCGGCCGGTGCAGGGCGCTGACGATGCCGGTCGTCACCGTGGAGTCCAGTCCCAGCGGAGCGCCGACGGCGAGCACCGGGTCGCCGACGACCACCGCGTCGGAGTCGCCGAGGACCAGCGGCTCCAGGCCGTCGGCGTCGACCTTCACCACGGCCAGGTCGTAGTCCGCGGTGCGGCCCACCACCTCGGCGTCGCGCTTGCGGCCGTCGGCGAAGACCACGACCGCCGAGCCCCCCGACGCCGCCGCGGGGGCGACCACGTGGTTGTTCGTGAGGATGTACCCGTCCTCGCGCAGCACGAAGCCCGAGCCGCTCGACGCGCCCTTCGCGCCCTGCACCTGGATCGAGACCACGCTGGGCAGCACGTCGGCGGCGAGCGCCGCGACGGAGCCGTCCGGGCGGTCGGCACCGGCGGACGCCCCGGCGGCCGTGCCCCGGTCGGCGTCCTGCCCGCCCGAGGTCGGGAGCGCCGCGTCCGCGGGCCTCCCGTCGTCCAGGGCGTCCGACACGCGGTCTCCCGCGAAGCCGCCGACGACGCCCGCGACGAGGGCCAGCGCCACGACCGACGCCGTCGGGCGACGGCGTCGTGGCGGCCTCGCCGCCGCGGGGGTCACGGGGGTCAGCGGGGTCGCGGGCGCCTCCTGGGCCACGTCGGCCGCGTCGACCGCATCGACCGGGGCGGCCGGGGCGCCGTCGGCCCGGGCGGGCGCGTCGCCCGCCGGGGGCACGGACTCCGTGGCGGGGAACAGCGTCGCCGCGGGCGGCGGCTGGTACGGGTCGGGCCCCGGCGCCCGGGCGGGCGGCTCGGGCGGCGCGAACAGGTCGTCGGCGGGGCGGGACGGTTCGGTCATCGGCGCCAGACGGCTCCTGTCATCGCGTCGGACATCGCTCCGGTCATCGCTCCGGTCATCGCGTCGCTCACCACGGTCCAGCCGCGGGAGATGTCGCGCAGGACGCCCGCGTCGTCGCCCTCGGCGGAGCCGGGGAACGCCGCCACGAGCTCCGCGAGCGCGTCCGCGTCGACATCGGTCGCCACGTCGACGACCGTGTCCCCCGACTGCCAGGCCACGTGCCACGGGTCGGCGGACAGCACCCGCACGTCGTGGCCGCGGACGGCGAGTCCGCCGTCCGACCCGCCCGCCCCGTCGGTGGTCCCGGCGACGGCCGTGCCCAGGTCCGCGAGCCGGCCCTGCCGCAGGCAGGCGACGGCGGTCCCGTCCGGCCCGGCCAGGTCCAGCTCGACGGCGGAGCCCGAGCCGCCCGTGCCGGCGCAGCCGTCGGTGCGCAGCGCGGTCACGGCGTACCCGTCGGGCAGCGCGGCGGGCGCGGACCAGCCGTGGTCGGCCAGCCAGGCGAGGGCGTCGGCGGTGGCCGCGCGGCCGGCGGCGGCGTCGTGGCCGCCCGGCTCGGCGTCCGCCAGCAGCGTGAGCGCCGCGACCCGCGACGGGTCGGGGCTCACCACGGGCGCCTGGCCCAGCACGAACAGCGCGACGCCGAGCGCGCCGACGCCGCCCGCCCCGACGGCGACCAGCCGCCGGGTGCGGTGCCTCCGGCGTGAGCCCAGGTCGCCCGACAGGGACGGCTCCCACGCCCGGGGCCGCTCCCAGTCGGCGGACCGACCGCGGTCGCGCAGCGGGTCGCCGTTCGTCGTCGGGATGGAGGCCGACAGCGCGAGCAGGCGGTTCGTGAGCTCCGGGTCGGGCGCGACGTCGCAGGCCGCCGCGAGCGCGCGGTGCGCGGCCCGCGCCGCGTCGAGCTCGGTCGCGCACCGGGGGCAGCCCGCGACGTGCGCGAGCGCCCGCTCGGTCGCCGCGGCGTCGAGCTGGCCGTCGGCGAGGTCGCTCACCCAGGCCCCGAGGTGCCCGGACCCGGCGTACCCCGTCACGACGCCGCCCCGCCGCTCGCGTCCCGCGCGGTCACCTCCGCGCGACGGTGCTCCAGCGCGTCGCGGAGCTGCGCGCGAGCCCGGTGGATGCGGGAGCGGACCGTGCCGAGCTTGATGCCCAGCGTGACGGCGATCTCCTCGTAGCTGAGGCCCTCGATGTCGCACAGCACGACGGCCGCGCGGTACTCGGGGCGCAGCGCGTCGAGCGCGGCCTGCACGTCGTGGTCCAGGTTGGCGTGCTCGAACCCGCGCTCCGGGCGCCCGTGGTCCTCGGGGGCCGCCACGCGGGCGGCGTCGTCGCCCATCGCCTCCATGCGGATGCGCTTCTTGCGCCGCACCTGGTCGAGGAACAGGTTGGTCGTGATGCGGTGCAGCCAGCCCTCGAACGTGCCCGGGGTGTAGCTGGAGAGCGACCGGAACACGCGCAGGAACGTCTCCTGGGTGAGGTCCTCGGCGTCCTGCCGGTTGCCGCTGAGCCGGTAGGCCAGGCGGTAGACGCGCGCCGAGTGCTCGCGCACGATCTCGTCCCACGTCGGGGGCGTCCACGGCGTCTCGAGCACGGCGTCCTCGGGCGCGCCGAAGGCCGCCTCGGCGGGGGCCTCGGGCACGTCCTGCACGGGAGCGGGGTCGGTCGTCATCATCACCATCGTCCCACGGCAACGCCCGGGCACGCCGCGGCGTTCCCGCGTACGATCACCGCAGCATCACCCGCGCCGGCCGTCCGCCGGCGACCCCGCCGTGGAGGACCGCCATCACCACCGACGTCGACGCCCGCAGCGGTCGCACCGCAGCCTGGGCCTACAGCGAGTCCTTCGTCCCCGAGGACGAGGTGCTGCTGCGCGCCCGCGAGCGCGCGGCGGAGCTCGGCTGCGGTGCCGTCTCCCCCGGCACGGGGGCGCTGCTGCAGGTCGTGGCCGCCGCGCTCGGCGCGCGGGCCGTCGTCGAGGTCGGCACGGCCACCGGCGTGGCCGCCCTCTGGCTCCTGCGCGGCATGCCGGCCGACGGCGTGCTCACGACCATCGACGCCGAGCTCGAGCACCAGCGGGCGGCGAAGCGCGCCTTCGCCGAGGCGGGGGTCGCGCCGGGCCGCACCCGGACCATCCCCGGCCGGCCGGCCGACGTCCTGCCCCGCCTCACCGACGGCGCGTACGACCTCGTGCTCGTCGGGGCGGAGCCGCACTCCTACCCCGAGTACGTCGAGGCGGCCCTGAGGCTGCTGCGCCCCGGCGGCGTCCTCGCCCTGGACGGGGCCCTGCACGGCGGGCGCGTGCCCGACCCCGCGCGGCGCGACGAGGTGACCACCGTGGTGCGCGACGTCGGGCGCGCGCTGCGCTCCGACGACCGCGTGCTGTCCGCGCTGGCGCCGTCCGGCGACGGGCTCCTGCTCGCGGTCCGCCGCTGAGCGACCTGTTCCCTAGACGCGACGAGCGCGGGGCGTCCGCCCCGCCCTCGTCGCGTCTCGGCGGCCTCCGCCGGCCGGCGTCGACCGC
>NZ_JBHVBO010000108.1:0-14302 GCF_042668085.1 Isoptericola sp. NPDC057391
CCCCTCTCTATCTCGGCGAGGAGCCCTCTCTATCTCGGTGTCAGGGGGTGTCGCCGTTGCCGCCGCCCTCGCGCTCGCGACGGCGCTTCTCCTGCTCGAGCCGCCACAGGAACTCCGGGTCGTCGTCGGGCGCCACGGGGCCGGACGGGCGGCGGGGGCCGGACGGGCCGCGGCGACCGGGCCACGACGTCCCGCCACGGCCGCCGGAGGCACGACGGCTCGACTGCTTGACGATGATCCAGGCGACGGCGCCGAAGATCGGCAGCAGCACGATGATCACCGCCCACAGCCAGCGGGGGAGGCCGCCCCGCTCGTCCTCCTCGGAGCCGAACAGGTCGAGGAGGGCGTAGAGGGCGAGCCCCACCACGAGGAGGGGCAGGATCACACGCGCGAACATGCCTCCAGCCTAGTTCGGCGTCGGGATGCTCAGGAATCGCGCCTACCCTGGAGGCGTGCCCCTCGTCATGTACACCGTCTGGCGGATCCTGCTGTTCGTCGCCGCCCTCGGCGCCGGCTACCTCCTGGGCCTGCGCAGCTGGCTCCTCATCCTCGTCGCCGCCGTCGTGGCCTTCGCCGTGTCGTACCTCGCGCTGAGCAAGCCGCGGGACGCCGCGGCGCGCTGGCTGGCGGAGAAGGACCAGCGGCGCAAGGACGGTGCCGACAAGCACGACGTCGACACCGACTACGAGGACTCCGTCGTGGACGGGGAGAACCCCACCGCCCGGTGAGGCGGCGGGGGAGCGGGCGTCAGAGCGCCAGGCCGAGGGCCAGCAGCACGCCGTAGGCGAGCTCGAACATCCCGGTGCCGGCGAGCACCTTGACGAGCAGGGGCCCGCGCGCCCCCGCGATCACCGGGGCCACGAGCAGCGCCGCGGGCAGCAGCAGCACCGTGACCAGCAGCGCCCACGGCGACCAGGCCGCGCACACCATGCCCAGCACCACGGGCAGCAGGATGCAGGCGGCGTACCAGCGCCGGGCGCGGTGGTCGCCCAGGCGGACGGCGAGGGTCCGCTTGCCCGCGACGACGTCGGTCGGGATGTCGCGCACGTTGTTCACCATGAGGAGCCCGCACGCGATCATGCCCACGCCCACCGCGCCGAGCACGGACGGCCAGGTGAGGGTGTCCGCCTGGGTGTACGTGGTGCCGAGCGTCGCGACGAGCCCGAAGAACACGAAGACGCCCACCTCGCCGAGCCCGGCGTAGCCGTACGGGTGTTTGCCGCCCGTGTAGTACCACGCCGCCAGCACGCACAGCACGCCCACGGCGAGCAGCCACCAGTGCCCGCTGACGGCGCACAGCGCGAGGCCCAGCACCCCGGCGACGCCGAACGACGCGAACGCGGCCCCCTTGACGCGGCGGGGCGGCGCGATGCCGGAGGCGGTGAGGCGCAGCGGCCCCACCCGGTCCACGTCGGTGCCGCGCACGCCGTCCGAGTAGTCGTTGGCGTAGTTGACGCCCACCTGCAGCGCGAGCGCGACGCCGAGCGCGAGGACGGCGGGCAGCCAGGCGAAGGCGTCGACGTCCGCCGCGGCGCCCGAGCCGATGAGCACCGGCGCGGCCGCGGCCGGAAGGGTGCGGGGGCGTGCTCCGGCGATCCACTCGCTCGTCGTGGCCATGGTTCTCCGTCCGTCGTGCGGCGCGGGGCGTCGCGTGCGCGAGCAGGTCAGGCGTGCGCCTCGTGCTCGCGGACGAGGGCGACGACGCCGCTGCGGTCCACCTTGCCGGGGCCGCGCAGCGGGAGCGCGGCCGCGGCGTACACGCGGCGGGGCGCGGACGGCGCACCCAGCCTAGTCGCCGTCTCGGACCGCACCCGCGCCAGCGCGGCGCCGCCCACCGGCGCGAGGGGCGGCCCGTCGCCCGACGCGGCCGGGAGCGCGACGACGGCGACGAGCGCCTGCCCCCACTCGGGGTCCGGGACGCCGACGACGCACGCCTCGCCGCCGAGCAGCTCCCCGACCAGCGCCTCGACGGGCGCGGGGGCCACGTTCACGCCGCCCGTCACGACGACGTCGTCCGCCCGGCCCAGCACCTGGAGCGTGCCGTCGGGGGCGAGCCGGCCGAGGTCGGAGGTGCGGAACCAGCGCGACCCGTCGGGGTCGGTGCGGAACGCCGCGGCGGTGGCGGCGTCGTCGCCCAGGTACCCGGCTGCGAGCGTGGGCCCACCGAGCTCGACGACCCCCACCTCTCCCGACCTGTCAGGCCCAGGACCATGGGAACCCGCGCGTGGCCCTGACAGGTCGGCGGGGGCGAGGCGGACCCGGACGTCGCGCAGGGGCGCGCCGTCGTACACGCAGCCGCCGGCGGTCTCGGACATGCCGTAGGTCGTGACGACGCGGACGCCCGCGTCGGCCGCCCGCGCCAGCAACGCCGGCGGCGACGCCGCGCCGCCCAGCAGCACCGCCGCGCAGCGGGCCAGCGCGGCCAGCCCACGGGGCGCTCCGTCCTGGGCGGCGGCGAGCAGGCGGTGCACCTGGGTGGGCACCAGCGACACGTAGACCGGGTCGTCGCCGGCGGCGTCGAGGGCCGGCTCGAGGAGGTCGGCCAGGCCGTCCGGCGTGAACCGCGCGTCGGGACGGGCGGCCGTCAGCGGCGTGCCGGCGAGCACCGACCGCACCACCACCTGCAGGCCGGCGACGTGCGTGGGCGGCAGCGTCAGCACCCACCGCCCGGGGCCGCCCAGGCGCTCGTGCGTGGCCGACGCGGACGCGCGCAGGGCGGCGGCCGGCAGCGCGACCTCGCGCGGCGTCCCCGTCGAGCCGGACGTGCGCACCACCAGCGCCGTGCCCGTTGGCACGGGGG
This sequence comes from Isoptericola sp. NPDC057391, assembly GCF_042668085.1. Taxonomy (NCBI): domain Bacteria; kingdom Bacillati; phylum Actinomycetota; class Actinomycetes; order Micrococcales; family Promicromonosporaceae; genus Isoptericola; species Isoptericola sp. NPDC057391. Next base: position 2,801 of record NZ_JBHVBO010000108.1, read on the forward strand.
ACGCCGTCGTGCGGGGCAGCGGGACGACGGCGGGCCCGCCGTCGAGCGCGGCGCGCACGGCGTCGCGGAGCACGCCGACGGACGGGGGGAGGGAGGGACGGGGCACCGCACCAGGGTAGGACCGCGTCGGTCCGGGTGGACCGGGGAGGGTCGGCGCTGCCGCGCGGCTGCCGTAGGGTGGCACGGTCCTGGCCCGGGACCCTGGGCCGCACGCACGTCGAGGAGGACGCCGAGGATGCCCACGAAGCCCGGAGGCGCGCTCCGCGGCGCCCGGACCGGAGCCGTCGGCGCGGTCGTCGCGCTCGCCTTGCTGGCCACGGCCGCCTGCGGGGTCGGCGAGCCCGCCGCACCGCCCACCGTGACCGCCGCCCCGGACGTCGCGGTCCCCAAGGCGGCGCCGCCCGACCCGGTGCTGCCGAAGCCGAAGCCCGAGCCGAAGCCGGTGGTGTGGCCGCTCAACGGCAGGCCCACCGGGACGAAGAAGGTCCCGGCCCGGCCCGCCGTCGCCGTGAAGATCGAGAACTCGACGCAGGCCCGCCCGCACACCGGGCTGCAGCAGGCGGACATCGTCTGGGAGCAGGTCGTCGAGGGCGGCATCAGCCGGTACGTCGCCGTCTACCACTCGGAGCTGCCCGGCGCGGTGGGGCCGATCCGGTCCGTGCGCCCGATGGACCCCGCGATCGTCGCGCCGATGCGCGGCATCCTCGCCTACTCCGGCGGGCAGCCCCCGTTCGTCCGGGCCGCCGGGGCGGCCAACGTGCAGTCCGTCACGATGGACGGCGGTGACCCCGGCTTCCGACGCAGCGGCAACCGGGCCGCGCCGCACAACGTCTACGGGTCGGTGAAGACCTTCGCGAAGCAGGCCGGCGAGCTCCGCGCCAGCCCGCCGCCCGCGCAGTTCTCCTACGCCGCCAAGGCCGGCCAGGGCAGCGCGGCGAGGAACGACCGCCGCGGGCGCGTCGCCGACGTCCGGCTCTCCCCGGCGCAGCGCACCGTGTGGCGGTGGAAGACGTCGACGAAGCGGTACGCCCGCTACGACGGCTCGACTCCATCGGTCTCCTCCGGCCGCCAGCTGCACGCCAAGAACGTGCTGCTCCTGTCGGTCAAGGTGGCGAACACGAGGTACCGCGACCCGAGCGGCGCCCCCGTGCCCGAGACGCAGATGGTGGGCTCCGGCACGGGCGTGCTGCTCACGCGCGGCAGGGCGCTCGCCGTGGACTGGTCCAAGAAGTCCGCGCGGAAGAAGCTCGCCCTGACGACCCGCGGCGGCAACCCGGTGTCCCTCGACCCGGGCAACCTGTGGATCGAGCTCGTGCCGCGCGGCAGCGGGTCCTGGCGGGTGAGTTGACGCCGGATCGGGGCGCACTCGGCATACGGTGAGGGCGAGTGATCGCGCGCACAGCCCGCCACCTCCGGGAGGACCGCATGACCGCAGAGCCCCGCCCGCCCCGCGCCCGCGCCACCGCCGCACGCGGCGTCGTCGCCCTGGCGCTCGGTGTCGTCCTGACGCTGGGCGCGTGCTCGTCCGGCGGGTCGCCGGCCCCGACCGTCACCCCGGGCGGCACCGCGGACAAGGGGGCGCCGCCGTCGCCCACCATGCCGTCGGCGTGGCCGCTCACCGGCGTGCGGTCGGACGACGTGGCCGCCCGCCCGGCGCTCGCGGTGAAGATCGAGAACGCGCCCGAGGCGCGCCCGCAGACCGGGCTGGAGGACGCCGACCTGGTGTGGGAGGAGGTCGTCGAGGGCGGCATCACGCGGTTCGTGGCGGTCTACCACTCGCGGCTCCCGAAGTCCGTGGAGCCCGTGCGCTCGGTGCGGCCCATGGACCCCGACGTCGTCGCGCCGCTCGGCGGCATCCTCGCCTACACCGGTGGCCAGACGCCGTTCATCGACGCCGTGGAGAAGTCCGGCACCCAGTCGGTGATCATGGACCGCGGCGACGCGGGATTCTCCCGCGACCCGGACCGCGCCGCGCCGCACAACGTCGTCGGGGATCCCACGGCGTTCCTCGACCAGGCCGACGACGACCGCACCCTGCCGCCGCCCGCCCAGTTCCGGTACTCGGGGGAGGCCGGCGAGGGCACCGCGGGTACCGACGGGACGAAGGCCGGCACGCTGGCCGTGACCCTCAGCCCCGCCCAGCGCAGCGTCTGGGACTGGTCCGGCAAGGAGAAGCAGTGGCTGCGGAGCGAGGGCTCGCGCGAGTCGGTCTCGTCGTCGGGGGAGCGGCACGCCGCGACGAACGTCCTGGCGCTGTCGGTCGACGTGGTGGACACCAAGTACAAGGACCCGGCCGGCGCGCCCGTCCCGAAGGCCGAGCTGATCGGCAAGGGCAAGGGGGTGCTCGCGTCCGCGGGGCGGACCGTGCCGGTGCAGTGGTCGAAGAAGGACCAGAAGTCCCCGGTCCAGCTGACCCGCGACGGCGAGCCCGTCGAGCTCGACCCCGGCAGCACGTGGATCGAGCTCGTCCCGAAGGACGGCGGGAGCTGGAAGGCCTCCTGACCGTCGCGCAGGACGCCGTCCCTCAGGGGGCCGCCAGCCCTGACAGGGTGTTCCCGACGAGCACGGGACGTCCCTCGGCAGAGAACAGCCCCCACACCGGGCCGGTGCCGGACCGCTCCCAGGTCGCGGTCCCGTCCTGCAGGTCGAGAGCGACGAGGCGGTGGGGCTTGCTCTCGCCGTTCTCGTCCACCGAGTTCGGGGAGATCCCGACAAGCAGCCGCGTACCGTCGGTGACGGCGCCGACGATGGACTCGCCTCCGTCTGTCTCGGCGTCGAGCAGGTCGGGCAGACGCCACCGTTGCGTGCCGGTGCGGGCGTCCAGGGCCGTGAGCGACGCCTCGTCAACGAGGACCAGCGTGCCCGCGACACGTGCGAGGGGCGTCGTGAGGGGGGTGACCGAGACCGACCACGCGGGCTCCCCGCCGGAGTCGAGAGCGGTCAGCGACGGCGCGCTCCCGTCGGCGCCGAGGAGCGCGAGCCGGAGGGCGGCCGGCTCGGTGTCGACGGACGGGGTGACCGCGAGGCCACGGATCGTCGCCTGTCGCTCGCCGTGCGCGTCGAAGATCGTGCTCGTCTCGCCGGGAACGAGGTAGCCGCCGCCCGGCTCGGTGACCAGAGGCCGCCAGTCGTCGCCGACATCGATGATCTCCCCGGTCGGCGTGACCGCGCGGGTGAGGCCGCACATGCCGAGCGTCGTCGACGACGGCGTCGCGTCGACCCAGGGTTGCGGCGCGATGCTCCGGCCCCCTTGGCCGTCCTCCATGACCCCGCAGTCCTCGAGGACGTCTTCCGTGAGGCGGATCGTCATCTCGGCGCGCCCCTCGCCGCTGAAGGCGTCGACGATCCGCAGGGTCGGGTCCCGCCAGCCAGCCTCGCGCAGGGTGCGCTGCAGGCTCTCCTCGTCCAGGCCCGGCCGCCAGGGGATCTGGAGCTCCACGGGGACGTCGTCGAGAACGGCGACCGTCCCACCGGCCGCCGGGAGCACCTGGGACCAGCTGGACGTGCCGGGCTCGTCCGCCCCGGGCGCGTCGACCGGTTCGAGGAGGTCCAGCTCGCGTTCGCTCACCACCGTCCCGGCGGCGTCGAGCACCGTGACACGGGAGAGGTCCTCGACGCAGACCACGGTGTCCACCGGGCTGCTCCAGTCGGCCGCGGTCCAGGGGGTGGGCCCGCACGTGGCCTCGTCGAGCGGGTGCTCCCACACGACGTCGCCGGTCCGTGCGTCGATCCCGCGGACGCCGTCGCCGTCGCTGACCGCCAGCACGCCTCCGGGCAGGACCGCGGCGAGGGTCGTCTCCCCGAGGAGGGTCCAGCTCGCGTCGACGGGCTCGGACAGGTCGCCCACGACGCCGGGCATGCCGCGGACCGCCTCGGCGCGCAGCCGCTCGGCCCGGGCGTCCAGCAGGCCGGGGGCGACGGCCGCGGTGGCGGACGCGACCACGACGACGGCGGTGCCGGTCGCGAGGGCGATGCGGCCCCGGCGGGTCAGGCCTCGCCAGCGGGCGACGGCGCGGTCGCGCAGGTCGGCGAGGCGCTCGCGGCTCTCGCCGGACCGGTCGCCCGGAGCATCGTCGGGCGCGCCCTCCCGCTCGTCGTCCGGCACGAGCTCGAAGGTGGTCATCGGCTCGGGGCGACGGAAGCTCGGAGGCATGCCCGGAGGCTACCGGCGGCGCGACGTCCCAGCCGGCACGTCCGGCGCGCTCACGGGGTGAGGTCCCGGGCCCTGTGCCGAGGGCTCAGCCGAGCCCGTGGGTGGTGCCGTCGAAGGACACGACGTGTCCCCCGACCGACCTCAGCCACTCGAGGAACCCTGGCTGCCGCCGCTCCCACGCCGTCGTGCCGTCCCGGAGGTCGAGGGTGACCAGGCGGTGGCCCCGGCCGTCGCCGCCGCTCACGCCGACCAGCAGGCGCGTGCCGTCCGTGACCGCGCCCGCGACCCAGTCGCCCGCGGGGGAGCCCGTGCCCCGGAGCACGTCGTCGCGCGTCCAGAGCTCGTCGCCGGTCGCCGCGTCGAGGCCGGCGAACCCGCTCTCGCCCTGCACGACGACGACGCCCGCAACGCGCGCGAGCACGGCGCCGTACTCCTCGGAGGCGGCCGTCCACCGCTCCGTGCCGTCCGGGCCGTACGAGGCGAGGCGCAGCTCCCCCGAGTCCTCGCCCAGGCCCGCCAGCGCGAGGTAGGAGGAGTGGGGTGCGTCGTCCACCATCGGAGGGACGAGCCAGCCCGGCACGGTGACGACGACCGAGCCCTCGGCGTCGAGGACGGTGCTCTCCGCGCCCGCGACGACGTGGCCCCCGCCGGGGAGGGGCACGGCCCACCCGTCGGCGGCGCCCGTGTCGAGCACGGTCCCGTCGGGGGTGAGGTGGGCGACGGCGCCGCACACCGAGAGCGTCGCGACCGAGACGGACGCGTCGACCGTGGGGTCCACCGTCAGCTCGGGCGCGGACCCGTCGTCCTGCATCATGCCGCACTCCTCGAGGTCCTGGGGTCGGAGGCGCAGGGTCGCCTCGCCCCGCACCTCGCCGGTGAGCGCGTCCTCGAGCCGCAGCGTCGGGTCCACCCAGCCGTCGGCGCGCAGCTCGCGCAGGGTGTCCTCGTCCGGCAGGTCGTCCGCGGGCCACGGGGCCGTCGCGTTCGTGGCGCCCTCGACGACGGCGATCGCGCCCGCGGCGGCGGGCACCACGATCGGCGCGTCGTCCGGTGCGGCCTCGTCGAACGCGTCCACCCGGGCGGGGCCCAGCGACCGCTCACCGACGACGTCGCCGGCGGCGTCGAGCACCGTGACGGCGCGGTCGTCCGACTCGCCGCTGAGGCAGACCACGACGTCGGAGGGCGCGACCGGGTCCTCCCGGTGGCCCTGCGGCGGGCCACACGTCAGGTACGGACCGACCTCGCGCCGCCATGCCTCGTCGGCGGTGCCGGCGTCGAGCGCCGACACGGCCGTGCCCTCGATCGTGAGCACGAGGCCGCCGGGGAGCGTCGCGATCGCGCCGCGGCCGTTCGCGAGCTCCCAGGTCTCGGCCAGCGGCTCGGACAGGTCGCTCACGACGCCGGGCAGCCCCGCGACCGCCTCCGCGCGCAGCCGCTCGGCACGGGCGTCCAGGAGACCCGGGGCGACGGCGGCGGTCGCGGCGGCGACCACGACGGCGGCGGTGCCGGCCGCGACGGCGACGCGGCCGCGGCGGGACAGGGCGTGCCAGCGGGTGACGGCGCGGTCGCGCAGGTCGGCGAGGCGCCGCGAGCCCGCCCCGGGGTCGTCCGCGTCGGGGTCCGGCGCGTCCTCCCGCTCGTCGTCCGGCACGAGCTCGAAGGTGGTCATCGGCTCGGGGCGACGGAACCTCGGCGGCATGACGGGAGGCTACCCGCGGGGCGACGGTCCTGGCGCGGTCGCCGCCGACGCGCCCGGGTGACAAATCCGGTCAGAAGGCGTACGGGAAGCGCGACCAGTCGGGGTCGCGCTTCTCGAGGAAGGCGTCGCGGCCCTCGACCGCCTCGTCGGTGAGGTAGGCGAGGCGGGTGGCCTCCCCGGCGAAGACCTGCTGGCCCATGAGGCCGTCGTCGGCGAGGTTGAACGCGAACTTCAGCATCCGGACCGCCTGCGGGGACTTGCCGGCGATGGTGCGCGCGTACTCGATCGCGAGGCCCTCGAGGTCGTCGTGCTCGGCCACCTCGTTGACGCCGCCCCAGCGCTCGGCGTCGTCGGCGGAGTACTCCCGGGCGAGGAAGAAGATCTCCCGCGCGCGCTTCTGGCCCACCTGGCGCGCGAGGTACGCGGAGCCGTAGCCGCCGTCGAACGAGCCGACGTCGGCGTCGGTCTGCTTGAACCGCCCGTGCTGGCGGCACGCGATCGACAGGTCCGCCACCACGTGCAGCGAGTGCCCGCCCCCGGCCGCCCAGCCGTCCACGACGGCGATGACGACCTTCGGCATCGTCCGGATGAGGCGCTGCACCTCGAGGATGTGCAGGCGCCCGGCGCGCGCCGGGTCGACGGCGTCGGCCGTGTGCACCTCGCCGCCCCCGTCCTCGGCGGTCGTGTACTGGTAGCCGGAGCGGCCGCGGATGCGCTGGTCGCCGCCGGAGCAGAACGCCCAGCCGCCGTCCTTCGGGGACGGGCCGTTGCCCGTGAGCAGCACGGTGCCGACGTCCGAGGTCATGCGGGCGTGGTCGAGCACGCGGTACAGCTCGTCCACGGTGTGCGGGCGGAACGCGTTGCGCACCTCGGGACGGTCGAACGCGACGCGGACCACCGGCAGGTCGCGGACGACGGCGCCGTCGGCGTCGCGCTCCACGCCGCGGTGGTACGTGAGGTCGGTGAGGCCCTCGAACCCGGAGACCTCACGCCACCGCGCGGGGTCGAACGTGTGGGAGACGGTGCGGGGGAGGGGTGCGCTGCTCACGCCGTCACCCTAGTTCGTCCGTGCCGCCGACCGGCGCGGGACGACAGCCCCGGCACGAGCCCCGCCGGTCGCGTCGCGGAGCTCGTGCGCGTCACCGGGCGTCGCGGTCGGCCTCGTCGGGGGTCTCCGCGCGGGCCGCCACGTCGCCCGGAAGATCGACCTCGTCGGGCACCTCGACGCCGTCGGGCGTGATCGGCCGGTCGGAGGGCTCGACCGCGAGCGCGAACTCGTCCCCGTGCTCGGTGACGCCGGCGATGACCGCCTGCTTGACGGCCTCCCGGGCGTACTTCTGCCGGACGATCATCGGATCGGAGTTGAGGTCCTTGGTCAGCGAGACCATCAGCAGCACCATCACGACCACGAACGGCAGGGCGACCAGGATGGTGAGGTTCTGGAGGCCGGTGAGCGCGTCGTTCCCGCCCACGAGCAGCATCACCGCGGCGACCGCACCTGTCGCGACGCCCCAGAAGATCACGTTGGGACGACTCGGTTCGGCGCTGCCGCGCTGCGACAGCGTGCCCATGACGATGGAGGCGGCGTCCGCGCCGGAGACGAAGAAGATCGCGACCAGGATCATCACGACCACGGTGGTGAGCGACTGCCACGGGTACTCGCCGAGCATCCCGAACAGCTGCGCCTCCGTCTCGCCGGCGCCGGCGATGTCGGTGCCGCCCTGCTGGAGGAAGAGGCTCGCGCCACCGAAGATGCAGAACCACACGATGGTGACGAGGCTCGGTACCAGGAGGACACCGCCGACGAACTGGCGGATCGTCCGGCCGCGGGAGATCCGGGCGATGAACATGCCGACGAAGGGCGTCCAGGAGATCCACCAGGCCCAGTAGAAGACGGTCCACTGCGCCAGCCAGTCGCTGGTGGAGACACCGCCGGGGGTGGTGGCGCTGTCGGCGCCGGTCCGGGCCGCCATCATCGCCAGGTCCTGGAAGTAGGTGCCGATCGAGTTCGGGACGAGGTTGAGGATGAACACCGTCGGCCCGACCACGAAGACGAACACCGCCAGCGCCAGGGCCAGCACCATGTTGATGTTCGACAGCCACTGGATGCCGCGGGCCACGCCCGAGACCGCGGAGAGCACGAAGCAGGCCGTGAGCACCGCGATGATCGCGACCAGGACGGCGTTGCCGACGTCGCCGGCCCACCCGACGACCTCCAGGCCGCTCTTGATCTGCAGCGCACCCAACCCGAGCGAGGCGGCCGACCCGAACAGCGTCGCGAAGATCGCGAGCATGTCGATGACCTTCCCGACCGGGCCGTGCGCGCGCCGGCCCAGCAGCGGCTCGAACACCGAGGAGATCAGCTGCCGGCGGCCCTTGCGGTAGGCGCTGTAGGCGATCGCCAGCCCGACCACGGCGTAGATCGCCCAGGGGTGCAGCGTCCAGTGGAACATCGTGGTGGACATCGCGTGCTGGACGGCCTCGGGGTCTCCGGCGTCGACGGTTCCCGGCGGCGGGTCCACGAAGTGGGCGAGCGGCTCGGCGACCCCCCAGAAGATCAGCCCGATGCCCATCCCGGCGGAGAACATCATCGCCACCCAGGACACCGTCCGGAACTCGGGTGCCTCGCCGTCGGCGCCGAGCGGGATGGCGCCGTACTTGCTGACCGCCAGCCACAGGCTGTACACGACGAACAGGCTGGCGGTCAGCACGAAGAGCCAGCCCATGTTCGTGGTCACCCAGCCCAGGGCCGAGCTGGAGGCGCTCGCCAGGCCGTCGGTGTCGACGAAGCCCCAGACGAGGAACGCGACAGCCACGACGGAGGTGACCCCGAAGACGACCCAGTCCATCGGGCTGCGCCGCTGCTCGTCGGTCCCGATCGGGTAGTCCAGGGCAGGGTGCGGCACCACCTCGGCGGTGGGGGACCTGAGCGCGCGGCCGACCTTGTCCGCCGCGTCCTGCGCGTGCCGCTTCGCGCCACGCTGTTCGACCTTGCCCGAATGCTCGTTCACTGCGTAACCCTGTCCGTGACGTGACGTCAGTTCTCTGTGACCCAGGTGGGACGGCGTCCGACCGTCTCGCACCTGGCCCCGTTGTGCAAACGCTGCCGACCGCCCCGCAGGTCGTGGGCACGCCCGGGCGACGGCGCACGCGGCCCCGCCACGCCGGCGCGCGGGTCGCTCACGGCGCGGCACGCCCGGCGCCCTTCCCGCCCGGGCGCCCGCAGCGGGCGCACCCTGGAGGCATGAGCGCGCGGGAACCGGACGACGACGTGGTGGACCCGGAGGACGTCGCGCACGAGATCTTCGTGTACGACGCCGAGACGGTCCGCCGCGACGCCGAGCGCATCGGTGGCCGTCCCGCTCCGAGCCCGTTGTCGTACGTGCCGGAGCTGACGGACTTCACCGACTGACCGCCGGGCGGCCTCGGGGCGAGGGCGTCGCGGCGTCCCGGTGTGCCCGCGCCCTGCGACCGGCCCCGCGCCGGCCAGTAACCTGAACGGGTGCAGCTGCTGCGTGAGATCGTGTACCGCACCCCGCTGACCACCCGGTTTCGCGGCCTCGACGTGCGCGACGGCCTGCTGCTGCGGGGCGACGCCGGCTGGGGCGAGCTGTCCCCGTTCTGGGACTACGACGACGCGGAGTCCGCGACCTGGCTGCGCGCCGCGCGCGAGGCCGCCGACGTCGGCTTCCCCGCCCCGGTCCGCGACCGCGTGCCGGTCAACGTCACGGTGCCCGCGGTCGGCCCCGAGCGGGCACGCGAGATCGTGCTCGCGTCGGGCGGCTGCCGCACCGCCAAGGTGAAGGTCGCCCAGCGTGGCCCGTCCGCCGGCGGACGGCCCGGCGCGCTGGAACCCCTGGAGGCCGAGGAGGCGCGGGTCGCCGCCGTGCGGGCCGCGCTCGACGAGGCGCACGGCCGGGGCGTCGGCGCGATCCGGGTGGACGCGAACGGCGGCTGGACCACCGACGAGGCGCTCGCCCGCGTCCCGGTGCTCGACGCCGCGGCGCGCGGCCTGGAGTACGTCGAGCAGCCCTGCGCCACCGTCCCCGAGCTGGCGGCCGTGCGACGCAGGCTGCGCTCGCCCGTGCCGGTCGCCGCCGACGAGTCGATCCGCCGCGCCGCCGACCCGCTGCGGGTGGTGCGCGAGGACGCCGCGGACGTCGTCGTGCTCAAGGTGCAGCCGCTCGGCGGCGTGCGCGCCTGCCTCGACCTCGCGGAGCGGGTGGGGCTGCCGGTCGTGGTGTCCTCGGCCCTGGAGTCGTCCGTCGGCCTCGCCGCCGGGGTCGCGCTCGCCGCCGCGCTGCCCGAGCTGCCGTACGCCTGCGGCCTCGCGACGTCGCAGCTCCTCGCCCACGACGTCGTCGCCGACCCGCTGCTGCCCGTCGACGGCGCGCTGCCCGTGCGCCGCCCCGCACCCGACGCCGCCGCCCTCGCCGCGGCCGAGCCCGACCCGGGGACGCGCGACCGCTGGCTGACCCGGTACGCCCGCCTGACCGCGCTGCTGGAGGAGGCCGCGTGAGCGCCGTCCTGCCGCCGTCGCTGGTCGCGGCGCGGGCGCTCGTGGCCGACCTCGCGCTGCAGGGGGTGCGGGACGTCGTGCTGGCGCCGGGTTCGCGGTCGGCGCCGCTCGCGTACGCGCTCGCCGAGGCCGCGGACGCCGGCCTGCTCACGCTGCACGTGCGCGTCGACGAACGGTCCGCCGGCTTCCTCGCGCTGGGCCTCGCGCGCGGCAGCGAGCCCGTGCTCCGGCACGCGGGCGGCGAGCCGGTCGAGGTGCCGCGCGCCGTCGCCGTCGTCACGACGTCCGGCACCGCCGTCGCCAACCTGCACCCCGCGGTCCTCGAGGCCCATCACACCGGTGTGCCCCTCGTCGTGCTCGCCGCCGACCGGCCGCACGAGCTGCGCGGCACCGGGGCCTCCCAGACCACCGACCAGGTGGGGATCTTCGGCACCGCCGTGCGGTACGCCGTCGACCTCCCCGCCCCGGACGGGCGCGCCGGAGAGGTCCGCGACCTGCTCGGCACGTTCGGCCGGGCGCTCGCGGCGGCGCAGGGGCTGCGCGACCGGCACCCCGGCCCGGTGCATGTGAACGTCGGGTTCCGCGACCCGCTGCACCCGCCGGAGCCGCTCGCCCCGCTCCCGCCGGAGGAGACGTGGCCCGAGGGCTTCCGCCGCACGACCGTCGTCCCGCCCGCCCCCGTGCCGGGCGACGACCCGGCGCTGCCCGGCGACCCCGCGCGCACGCTGGTCGTCGCGGGCGACGGCGCCGGGCCGGTCGCGCGCGCGGTCGCGGAGGCGCAGGGCTGGCCGCTGCTCGCCGAGCCGTCCTCAGGCGCGTGCGGCGGCCCGAACGCGGTGGCCGCCTACCGCGCGGTGCTGGGCGTCGACGAGCTGGCCCGTGAGGTCGAGCACGTGGTCGTCTTCGGCCGCCCGACGCTGTCCCGCCCCGTGCAGCGGCTGCTGGGGCGGCCCGACGTCGTCGTCACGGTCGTCGCACCGAGCGGCGGTCCGTGGCCGGACGCCGCCCGCAACGCCGAGGTCGTCGTCCCGGCGCTCGCCGACCGGTGGTCGTCGCCGACGGCGCCCGTCGGGGCGCCGGCCGCGGGCGACGGCGCGTTCCTCGCCCGGTGGCAGGAAGCCGGGCGGGCGG
>NZ_JBHVBO010000109.1:0-14267 GCF_042668085.1 Isoptericola sp. NPDC057391
GGGGTATAGCCCGCCGTGGGCCTGACAGCTCGCGGGTGGGGGGCCACGGCGGCGCGGCTCCGCCGCAGGTGGGGGCGTGCGTCGTACGGTGGCGCCGCGGCACGATCGAGACGGAGGGATGGCCCGTGGCACGTGCGGACGACGGGCGTCGAGGTGCCGGCACCTCGCGCGGTTCCGGCGCGCGCTCCGGCGGGGGGCGGTCCGGCGCCGCAGGCACGGGCCGGTCGGGCGGCGGGACGCGCCGGACGACGTCGGGTGGCGCCCAGGGCGCACCGCGGGGGGCGTCGAAGAACGGTGCGAAGGGCGCCCCGAAGGGCTCCGTCCGTGGCGGCGCGAAGGGTGCGGCGCAGGGCGGTCCGCGCGGCTCGACCCGGAACGGCGCGACGGCGTCCGGTAGGTCCGGCAGCAGCTCGGGCGCCCGCGCGTCGAGCTCCCGTGCCTCCAGCACCCGTTCATCCAGCACCCGGTCCTCGAGCACCCGCTCCTCGAGCACCCGCTCCTCCAGCACCCGGTCTTCGAGCGCCCGCGGCACGACGTCGCGCGCGCAGGGCGCGCGCCGGGGCGACCGCCGCGTCGCGACCGCGTCGCAGCTGGTGGCCCCCGGCGGGTCGCGCGGCGGCGCGCGCTCGGCGTCGTCCCGCCGGACGACGAGCGCCCGGCCGCGGAAGGCCGCGCCGCGCCGCGGCCGTCGTTCGCTGATCGTGTCGCTGCTCGTCGTGGTGCTGCTGTGCGCGGCGGGCGTCGCCGGCGGCTACGGTCTCGGGCAGGCCGTCGACGGAGCGCGGAGCCTGCTCGCGGGCCCGGAGAGCCTCCCCGCCGACAAGGTCGCGGCGCCCGAGCCGCTCGACGTCGGCGGGCCCGCCACCACGTGCAAGGCCGACGCCGTCGAGTTGCAGCTGTCGTCGAGCGCGCCGACGGTGACGGCGGGATCCCCGATGTCGTTCATGGTGCGGGTCACCAACGTGGGCCGGGTGCCGTGCCTGTTCGACGGCGCCGCCGCCAGCCGCGCGGTGACGATCACCGACGACACCGGCAAGGAGACGATCTGGTCGTCCGCGGAGTGCTCGGACGGGTCACGACCGCTGCTGCTCGGCCCCGAGGGCGTCGACGCCGGCGAGGTGCACTGGGCGTCCGTCCAGGGCTGCGCGAAGAAGGCGCCGGCCGTCGCGGCGGGCACGTACCGGGCGACCGCGTCGCTGGAGGACGTCCCGGGCGCCACCAGCGAGCCCCTGACGTTCACCGTCGCGTCGAAGGCGAAGCCGAAGACCACCCCGACGCCGGACGACGGGGCGAAGGGCGCGGCGGACGGCACCGCGACCGAGGACGCGGCGCAGGGCGGGACGGCGAAGGGCGGCGCGGAGTCCGATGACGGCACGACGGACGCCACGCCCGACGACGCGAAGACCGACGCCGAGGACGCCGCGGACAGGGCCGCCGACCGCAAGGCCGCCGCGGACGAGAAGGCCGCCACCGGCTGACCTGCCGGGCGGCCGCGGACCGATCGGCGTGGCGCGCCCGGCCTCGCGTAGCGTGCCGGTGTGCTCGAGCCCGTCCTGCCCCGCGACGTCCCGGACCTGACCACCTTCCTGCGCGGCGCCGATCTCACGGTGGCCGGCCTGGACGCGCCGGCCGTGCGGCTGTGGGCCCGCCGCGACGACGTGGGGATCGCGGCGAGCGCGGGCTACGAGCTCAGCGCGGACGGCCGGCACGCCCTGATCCGCAGCACCGCCGTGCGGCCCGACCTGCGCGGGCGGGGTGCCGGGCTCGCGGCCGCGGAGTTCGCCGTCGAGCGGGTCCGCGAGTCCGGGGCGGCCACCGCGTGGCTGTTCTCGCGGCGGTCGGGGCCGTTCTGGGAGCGGCTCGGCTTCACCCGCTCGACGACGGACGCGCTCGCGGCCGCCCTGCCCGACGCGCAGCAGGTGCGGCTGTTCCGCCGGACCGGTCAGCTGGACCGGGAGGTCGCGTGGAGCCTGCCCCTGCGGGGCTGAGCGGGTCCGGGCCGTCCCGCCCGCGGTCAGACGTACCGCTCGAGGATGCTGGACTCGGCGAGGCGGGACAGGCCCTCGCGCACGGCGCGGGCGCGCTGCTCCCCGACGCCGTCGACGGCCATGAGGTCGTCGACGCTCGCCGCGAGGAGTTTCTGCAGGCCGCCGAAGTGCCCGACCAGCCGCTCGATGATCGCGGCGGGCAGGCGCGGCACCTTGGACAGCAGGCGGTAGCCGTGCGGCGCGACCGCGGCGTCGAGCGCCACCCCGCCGCCGGGCAGCTCGAGGACGCGGCCGATGTGGCCGAGGTCGAGCAGCTGTGCGGAGTCGAGGGCGGCAAGGTCGGCGTGCACGCCGGCGAGGGATCGTGCGTTGCGCTCGAGCTCCACGTAGTCCCGTACGACGAAGTCGCGGTCGGCGCCGATGCCGCCGATGAGCTCGTCGAGCTGCAGGGCGAGGAGGCGGCCGTCGGCGCCGAGCTCGACGACGTACCCGTCGATCTCCTCGGAGATCCGGCGCACCATCTCGAGGCGCTGGACGACGGAGCAGACGTCGCGGACCGTGACGAGGTCCTCGATCTCCAGCGCGGACAGGGTGCCGGACACCTCGTCGAGGCGGGAGCGGTACCGCTCGAGGGTGGCGAGGGCCTGGTTGGCGCGGCCGAGGATGGTGTCCGGGTCCTCGAGCACGTGCCGGTGCGACCCGACGTAGATCGCGATGATCCGCATCGACTGGCTCACCGAGATCACGGGCAGGCCGGACTGCTTGGCCACGCGCTCCGCGGTGCGGTGCCGGGTGCCGGACTCGCTGGTCTCGATCGACGGGTCGGGCAGCAGCTGCACGGCGGCACGGCGGATGCGGGTGGCGTCGTGGTCGAGGACGCACGCGCCGTCCATCTTCGACAGCTCACGCAGCCGGGTGGCCGAGAACTGGACGTCCAGCTCGAAGCCGCCGGAGCACATCTGCTCCACCGTCTTGTCGAGGCCGAGCACGATGAGCGCGCCCGTGCGCCCGCGCAGGATGCGTTCCAACCCGTCGCGCAGCTCGGTGCCGGGGGCGACCGCGGCGAGGGTCTCCCTGAGCAGGGCATCGGAGTGCACGGAGGAGGGAGCCACGGGGGAATCCTACGACGTCAGGGGTCACTCGCCCCGGCGATCCGCCGATCGGACGCCGACCCCCGCGAGCTCGACCGCCTCGGCGAGGTGCCGGGCCTCGAGCAGCTGCATCCCGGCGGGCGCCTTGACCGACGTCCCGGCGGGCACGACGGCGCGCACGAAGCCGAGCCGTGCGGCCTCGCCGACGCGACGGTCCAGCCCTGTGACCGGCCGGATGTCGCCCGCGAGGCCCACCTCGCCGACCGCGACCGTACCGGTGGGCAGCGGCTCGCCGGTGCGGGCGGAGACGATCGCGAGCGCCGTCGCCAGGTCGGCGGCGGGCTCGGTGACCCGGGCGCCGCCGATGGTCGAGACGTAGACGTCCTGGTCGGCGAGGCGGAGCCCGGCGTGCCGGTGCAGGACGGCGAGGATCATGGCCAGGCGGGACGACTCGACGCCGCTGGTGGTGCGGCGCGGGTTGGCGAGCGGCGACGGCGCGACGAGCGACTGCAGCTCCAGGGCGAGCGGGCGGCGCCCCTCCAGGGTCACGGTGACGCACGTGCCCGGCACGCCCGCGCCGAGGTGGGAGAGGAACAGGCCGCTCGGGTCGCTGAGCCCGATGATGCCCCGCTCGGACAGCTCGAAGCAGCCCACCTCGGCGGTGGGGCCGTAGCGGTTCTTCACGGCGCGGACCATGCGCAGCCTCGAGTGCCGGTCGCCCTCGAACTGGCACACGACGTCGACCAGGTGCTCCAGCGTGCGGGGCCCCGCGACCGTTCCGTCCTTCGTGACGTGCCCGACCAGCAGCACGGGCACCTGGCGCGACTTGGCGACGGCGATGAGCGACGCCGCGACCTCGCGCACCTGGCTCACGCCGCCGGGGGCGCCGTCCACCTCGGCCGACGCGATGGTCTGCACGGAGTCGACGACCAGCAGGTCGGGCTCGTTGGCCTCGACGTGGCCCAGCACGGTGCCCAGGTCGGTCTCGGCGGCGAGCAGCAACGTGGGCGCGAGGGCTCCGACGCGCTCGGCGCGCAGCCGCACCTGCCCGGCGGACTCCTCGCCCGTCACGTACAGCACGGTCCGCGCGTCGCGGCCGTCGGCGCCGCGCGCGTAGGCGGCCGCGACGTCGAGCAGCAGGGTCGACTTGCCGACGCCCGGCTCGCCGGCCAGCAGCACGACGGCGCCCGGCACGAGGCCGCCGCCGAGCACGCGGTCCAGCTCCGGCACCTGCGTGGGCGCCGCCTGCGCGGCCGCGACGTCGATCTCCGCGATCGGCCGCGCCGGCGCCCGCCCGGGGCTCGTCGCGACCGTGCGGGGCCCGGCCGACGCCGGCCCCTCGTCCGTGACCGTGCCCCACTCCTGGCACTCGCCGCAGCGGCCCACCCACTTGGGGGTGGTCCACCCGCACTCGGTGCAGCGGTAGCCGGGGCGCGACTGCTTGGCGCGGGTGCGGGACGACGTCGTGGTGCTCACGTCGTCAGACGCTAGGGGGCGGCACCGACAGCGTCCGTCGACCGTGGACCGTCGCGCGTGACGCGCGATGATGGCGGCATGTCCTCCGCGCCCCCGGACGTGAGCCGCTTCCTGCACGACGGCCGCCTGGAGACGATGCCCCGGCGCCGGGAGCACCGGCGCGCGGTGGCGCGCTGGCTCGCGCACGCCGCGCTGCCGGCGCTGCTCGACACGGTCGGCGAGCGCGAGCTCACGGACCGGCTGGCGCGGCTGGCCGACGACCCGGTCGGGGTG
The DNA here is from genome assembly GCF_042668085.1 of Isoptericola sp. NPDC057391. NCBI lineage: Bacteria > Bacillati > Actinomycetota > Actinomycetes > Micrococcales > Promicromonosporaceae > Isoptericola > Isoptericola sp. NPDC057391. The sequence continues at coordinate 4,829 of NZ_JBHVBO010000109.1, forward strand.
CGCCGGGCCCTGGTGGACCTCGGCGTCGTGCACCGCACCCGCGACGGTGCGGAGTACTGGCGCACGGAGGTCACCGAGTTCGACGACGTCGGCTCGGCCGACGACGCCGGGCACCTGACCCTGCACCTCGACGGCGGCCGGGTCGACTCGATCGCCACGTTCTACGACGAGCTGAACCGCGTGTTCATGGCGGGCGAGGACTGGCGCCTCGGCCCGAGCCTCGACGCGCTGGACGACCTGCTGCACGGCGGCTTCGGCGCCGCGCACGGCGCGGACCGGCTCACCGTCGTCTGGCACGACTTCGCGCGCGCACGCCGGGCCCTCGGCTTCGCTGCGACGCGTGAGTACTACCGGGCGAAGCTCGCGGACCCGCGGTTCGACGCCACGCTGTTCCGGGGTCGGCTCGCCGACCTCGAGGCCGGGCGCGGCAGGACCTACGCCGAGCTGGTCCTCGAGATCTTCGCGGACCACCCCGACGTGGAGCTGCTGCTGCGCTGAGCCGGCGTCGTCGACACGCGGTGGCCGGACGCGACCGATGCCGCGCAGCGCGCCCTAGGCTGCGGGGTGCACCGCCGCCGACCCCGCAGGAGGACATCGTGAGCCAGGCACGCACGGGCGGGACCGGCCGCCCGTCGCCGGAGGTGTTCCGCCGACGGCGCATCGTGGTGGCCTCGGCCGCGGGCGCGCTGGTGCTGCTGATCGTGCTGCTGACGGCGTTCGTCTGGCCCGGCTTCGCGCGCAGCGACCCGGCGCCGCAGACCACGGTGACCGCACCGGTGCCGACGCCGACGATCTCGCCCAGCGGGCGGCCGGAGGACCAGACGTCGTTCGTCAAGGCCCAGCCGGACTCCGTGCTGGCGCTCGCGCTGCGGTCGGTCACCGAGGACAGGTCCTGGGAGGACGACGCGGACGCGGTCGAGTCCTGGCAGCTCGTCTACGCGGACCGCGACGGCGACGGCTCCACGACCGTGCAGGTGCACGCCGGGCAGTGGGAGGACGACGACGCCGCGACCGGTGCGTACGAGGCCCTGGTGAAGGCGGCGGGCGAGCCGACCGGCGAGGGCGAGGTCACCGTCGACGGCACGGCGACCGGCGCGTACGTCGTGACGCCCGGCTCCACCGCGGGCACCGCCGTCGTGACCTGGCGCAACGGCACCGCGGTGCTGCAGGCCACGGGCCCGGCGGACCTCGTCGAGGACTTCTACTCCGCCTACCCGCTGTAGGTCGGGCGGTGCCCTCGAGGACGGCCCGGACCTCCCGCGGCGACGTACCGTGGTGCCCGTGAGCGAGCAGACTGACGAGCAGGCCGGCGCCCCCACGGACAGCCGGGTGGGCGGCGTGAAGATGGCGTTCCTCGGCACGGGGAACATGGGCGAGGCGGTGCTCGCGGGCGCGCTGTCGGCGGGAGTCGCCCCCGAGGACGTGGTCGCCACCTCGCGCCGGCCCGAGCGGGGCGCCCACCTCACCGAGCGGTTCGGCGTCCGCGCGACCACGGACAACGTCGCCGCGGTCGAGGGCGCGCACGTCGTCGTCATCGGCGTGAAGCCCAAGGACGTGGGCGCGATGCTGGACCGCGTGGCCGACGCGCTCGAGCCCGGCGCCGTCGTCGTGAGCGTCGCCGCGGGGCTGCCGCTGTCGTTCTTCGAGCAGCGCCTGCCCGCCGGCACGCCCGTCGTGCGGGCCATGCCGAACACCCCGGCGCTGGTGGGCGCGGGCGTCACCGCCGTCGTCGGCGGCACGGCCGCGCGGGAGGACGACGTCGCGCTGGTGGAGCAGGTGCTCGCCGGCTCCGGGCACGTCTTCCGGGTCGCGGAGAAGGACATCGACGCGTTCGGCGCGCTCGCCGGCTCGGGCCCGGCGTACGTGTTCTACGTGGTGGACGCCATGGCCGAGGCGGGCGTGCTGCTGGGCCTGACGCGCGACGTCGCGCGCCGCCTCGCCGTCGAGACCGTGCTCGGCTCGGCCAAGCTGCTCGACGAGACGGGGGAGCACCCCGTGCTGCTGCGCGAGAAGGTCTCCTCGCCCGGCGGCACCACCGTCGCGGCGCTGCGCAAGCTCGACGACGGCGGCGTGCGCGCCGCGTTCCTCGATGCCCTCGAGGCGGCGCGCGACCGGTCCCGCGAGCTCGCCGCCGAGCACGCCTGAGCCGGGTCCGAGGGGGACGGTCGTGACCGGCGGACGGGCGCAGGACGCGGTGGGGGTCGCGCGCCGCGGGCGCCGGCCCGCGGGGCAGGACACGCGCGACGTCGTGCTGGCCGGGGCCCGCGAGGAGTTCCGCGAGCGCGGTTACGAGGCGGCGTCGGTCCGGTCCGTCGCGCGTCGTGCCGGTGTGGACCCCGGCACGGTGCGGCACTGGTTCGGCGACAAGACGCACCTGTTCACCGCCTCGCTCGGCCTCGCGGACGTCGACCCCGCGACGCTCGTGAGGGAGGCGGCCGCCGGGCCGGTCGACGGCCTGGGGGAGCGGCTCGTGCGGGCCGTCGTCGAGCTGTGGGACGCGGACGGCGGCACCACGGTGCGGCTCGTCATCCCCGCCGTGATGACCGACCCGGGGCTGCGCGGCCTGCTGCCGCAGTTCCTCGGCGCGGAGATCCTCGGCCCGCTGGTGCAGCGGCTCGACGTCGCCGACGCGCGGCTGCGGACGGCGCTCGTCGCGTCGCAGGTCGCGGGCGTGCTCATGACGCGGTTCCTCGTGCCGATCGACCCGCTGGCCTCCCTCCCGCCGGGACGGGTCGCGGAGCTCGTCGGCCCGACGGTGCAGCGCTACCTCACGGGAGACCTCCCCGGGCGCACCCAGGCCGGCTGACGACGTCCGGGGGATTGCGCGCCACCCCGCCGGGGGAGCACAATTCCTCACATGAGGAATAACGACGCCGCGGTGCGGGTCCGGGGGCTGCGCGTGGAGCGCGGCGGCCGGCCGATCATCGACGGCCTGGACCTGGCGGTGCCCGCCGGCGAGGTGGTGGGCCTGCTCGGCCCGTCCGGCTCGGGCAAGACGACGCTGCTGCGCGCCGTCGTCGGCGTCCAGGCGCGGGTGACGGGCGAGGTGAGCGTGCTCGGCGAGCCCGCCGGGTCGCCCGGCCTGCGCCGCCGCGTGGGCTACGTGACCCAGGCGGCCTCGGTGTACACCGACCTCACGGTGGTGCAGAACCTGCGGTACTTCGCCCGGCTCGCGGGCCTGCCGCGTGCCGGAGCGGAGGCCGCCGTGCGGCGGGCCGTCGCCGCCGTCGACCTGGGCGGGCACGAGAAGCAGCGCGTGGGCACGCTGTCCGGCGGCGAGCGCTCCCGGGTCTCCCTCGCGGCCGCGCTGGTCGCCGACCCCGAGCTCCTCGTCCTGGACGAGCCCACCGTCGGTCTCGACCCCGTGCTGCGCCGCGACCTGTGGGCGATGTTCCGTCGCCTCGCGGGCGAGGGGCGCACGCTGCTCGTCTCCAGCCACGTCATGGACGAGGCCACGCAGTGCGACCGGCTCCTGCTGCTGCGCGACGGCGGCCTCGTCGCCGACACCACGCCGGCCGAGCTGCTCGCCACGACCGGCGCGCCGGACGCCGAACGGGCCTTCCTCGCCCTCATCGACCAGCAGGCCGCCACGACGGGGGAAGGCTCCCGATGACGCTCACCGCCACGACCGCGGGCCGGGTGCTGGCCCAGCTGCGGTTCGACCACCGCACCGTCGCGCTCATCCTCGTGCTGCCGTGCCTGCTGCTCGGCCTCATCGCGTGGATGTTCGACGGCACTCCCGTGCTCGACCAGTTCGGGCCGATGCTCGTGGGGCTCTTCCCGCTCATCGTGATGTTCCTGGTGACGAGCGTCGCGACGCTGCGCGAGCGGCAGTCGGGCACCCTGGAGCGGCTCATGACGACGCCGCTGCGCAAGGGCGACTTCGTGGCGGGCTACGCGCTCGCGTTCGCCGCCCTCGCGCTGCTGCAGTCGCTGGTCGTCGTGGGCTTCGCGCTGGTTGTCGGGATGGACGTGCTCGGGCCGCTGTGGCTGGTGCTCGTCGTGGCGATGCTCGACGCCGTCCTCGGCTGCTGCCTCGGCCTCGCCGCGTCGGCGCTGGCCCGCACCGAGTTCCAGGCCGTGCAGATGATGCCCGCGGTGATCTTCCCGCAGCTCATCACCTGCGGGCTGCTCATGCCGCGCGACCAGATGCCCGAGGTGCTCGAGTGGCTCTCGCGCGTCTTCCCCCTCACGTACGCGGTCGAGGCGATGCAGACCCTCGCCGCCGGCGGCGAGTGGGCGGACGCGCGGGGCGCGGTCGGCGCCATCGCGCTGTTCATCGTCGGCGCCGTCGTGCTCGGCGTCGCCACTCTGCGCCGTCGCACCGCCTGACCCACAACGGTCGCGCGGTGGTCAGCGGAAGCGCGGGTCGTTCCCGGCGCGGGTGCTGACCACCAGGCCGAGCTCGTCGGCGACGTCGTCCCAGGCGACGTACGAGAACCCGGTCGCGTCGCCGCGGCCCGCCTCGACGTCCGCGCCGGTCTCCGGCTCGTCGTGCGTGACGAGCAGGCCGTGGCGGTACGGGCCGACCGGGCGGTTCGTGACGGCGAGCCCGTCGGAGCCGTTGACGTCGTCGACGCCGTCCTCGCCGGCCACCCGGAACGAGCCGAGGGCCCGGTGACGGCCCGTCGTCGAGTAGACGGCGTAGGTGTCGTCGCCCTGGCTCGAGACGATGACGTACCCCGTGCGGCCGGGGCCGTGGTAGACGTCGACGCCCTCGGCGTCGGCGGTGAGCAGGTCGCCGCCGAACGGGTTCGCGGCGACGGCCTCCTCCTGCGACGAGCCGTCCGCCGGCGAGCACTCCTCGGTCTCGGGGTCGTAGGTGTCGTGCACGCCGAAGTCGGTGACCTTGTCCACGAGCCGCGGCTCTCCCGAGCCCAGCGGCAGGGACAGGCGCCACAGGCCGACGTCCTCCTGCGCGGCGTACAGCATGCCGGTGCGCTGGTCGACGGACAGCCCCTCGAGCTGCGGGCCCACACCGGGCTCCTCGCAGGGCGTCCAGGTGGTGCCGTCGGACAGGTCGAACGACGCGGGCAGGTCGAGGTGGTCGACGTCCGCGTACCCGACGGTGCCGTCCGCGCGCGGCTCGATCCGCACGGTGCCGATGCGCGTGGTGCCCTCCTGCGTCACGACGGCGTACGCCTCGCCGTCGCGCGGCTGCCACACCGCCAGGCCGTACGCCGTCTGCTCGGAGTCGACGCCCGCCCGGTCGGGCTGGAAGAGGAAGCCCTGCTCGGCCGCGGTGATCTCGGTGAGCGGGCTCTCGGCGTCGGCGCCGTCCGGGTCGATCGCGAAGAACCGGAGCTGGTCGTTGTACCGGTCGGAGACGACGGCGACGTCCACCCGCTCGCCGCCCACCCGCAGCCCGTACGCGACGTCGACGTTGTTGTACCGGCCGGCGACGCCGTCCGCCCGCGGCGCCGGGTCCGCGGAGAGCGACTGCAGCTCGCGGCCCGCGGTGTCGTACACCCGCAGGCCGCCCTCCTTGGCGGTCGCGAGGACCAGCGAGTCGCGGGAGTCGCCCGGGTGCACCCAGATCGCCGGGTCGTCGCCGGACGCGGAGCCGCCCGCCTCGTCGTCGTACAGCGGGGGCGTCTCGACGTCGGTCGTCACGGTCCCGACGCCGCGCCCGTGGTCGTGGCCGTGCCCCCAGGCCGCGGAGGCGGGCACGACGGCGAGGGCGGGGAGCAGCAGCAGCGCCGGGAGGGCGCGTCGGGGGCTTCGCATGGCTCCGAGCGTGCCGGGCGCCGTTGGCCCGGCGGTGGCGGACGCGTGAACGGTCGCGGAACACCCGCCCGGGTCAGGGGCGCGCGGAGAACCGCTCCAGCAGGTCGGCGTGGCCCGAGCAGACCAGGAGGTCGTTGGCGCTCACTCGGGTCTCGGGGGTCGCGTACTGGAACTCCACGCCGGGTGACTTCACGCCGATCACGGTCACGCCGTACCGCTTGCGGATGTCCGACTGCGCGAGGGTGAAGCCCTGCATCTCCTTCGGCGGGCGCATCTTCACGATGGTGAAGCCGTCCTCCACCTCGATGTAGTCGAGCATCTTGCCGCTCACGAGGTGCGCCACGCGGGAGCCGGCGTCGGCCTCGGGGTAGACGACGTGGTGCGCGCCGATGCGGGTGAGGATGCGGCCGTGCTCGGCGGAGATCGCCTTGGACCAGATCTGCGGGGTGCCGAGGTCCACGAGGTTCGCGGTGATGAGCACCGACGCCTCGAGCTCCGTGCCGACCCCCACCACCGCGACGCCGAAGTCCTTCGCGCCGAGCTGGACCAGGGCCTCCGCCTCGGACGCGTCCGCCTCGACCAGCGGCAGCCGACCGGACCACTGGGCGACGAGCTTCGGGTCGCGCTCGACGGCGAGGACGTCCTGGCCGAGCCGGTCCAGCGTCGTCGCGAGCGAGGAGCCGAAGCGGCCGAGGCCGATCACCAGCACGCCCGCGTCGCGCGCGGGTGCCTTCTTCTCCGCCACTGTTCTCCTTCTCCTCGCAGGTCCAGGGTCACCCGATGATCGGGCGCTCCTCGGGGAAGCGTACGATGCGGCGCCGGTCGCGCAGCGCCAGGGCGCCCATCAGCGAGACCACCCCGACGCGCCCGACGAACATGAGCCCGCTGAGCCAGTACTTCGCGGGGTCGGGGAGGTCGGCGGTGATCCCGGTCGACAGCCCGACCGTCGCGAAGGCGGAGATCACCTCGTAGAGGATCTCCGACAGGCTGAACGGGGTCAGGCGGAGCAGCGCCAGGCACGAGACCAGCACCGCGGTCGCGCCCATGAACATCACGGCGATCGCCAGACGGATCGTGTCCCGGGGGATCCGTCGGCCGAACGCGTCGGTGTCCTTGTCGCCGCGTGCCTCCGAGAGGATGGCGAGCAGCATGACGGCGAGGGTGGTGACCTTGATGCCGCCCGCCGTCGACGCGGAGCCGCCGCCCACGAACATGAGCGCGTCCGTGACGAGCCAGGTCTCCTGGTGCATCTCGTGCACGTTCACGCTGCTGAACCCGCCCGAGCGGGGCATCACCGACGCGAAGATCGACGACAGCACCCGGGTCGGCCCGTCCTGGGCTCCGAGCGTCGCCGGGTTCGACCACTCCAGCGCGCCGATGAGCACCGCGCCCCCGAGGAGCAGCGCGAGGCTCGTGGTCACGGTCAGCTTGGTGTGCAGGGACAGCGACCGGATCCAGTGATGCCGCCGACGGCGGTGGGTCATGATGTTGAGGATCACCGGGAAGCCGAGGGACCCGATGAAGACGCCCAGCGCGATCGGCATGAGCACGAGCCAGTCCGACGCGAAGGGCAGGAGCCCGTGCTCGGTCGGGACGAAGCCCGCGTTGTTGAACGAGGAGACGCCGTAGAACACCGCGTGCCACGCCGCCAGCCCCACGGTGTCGCCGAGCGCGACGAACCGCGGGAAGAGCATGATCGCGATGGCCAGCTCGATCGTGGTGGCCGTGATGATGATGGTGCGGAGCAGGGCACCGACCTCGCCGAGCCGCTCCGTCTTGGTCTCCGACGCCGTGAGCAGCTTCTGCGTGAGACCGAGCCGACGCGACATCGCCAGGCCGACCAGGGACGCCAGCGTCATGACGCCCAGGCCGCCGATCTTGATGCCGAGCAGGATGACGACCCGGCCGTACTCGGACCAGTAGGTCGCGGTGTCGTGCACCACCAGTCCGGTGACGCACACCGCCGACGTCGCGGTGAAGAGGGCGTCGACGATCGCGGCTCCGCGGCCGGACGACGTCGCCCACGGCGGCAGGAGCAGCAGGGTGAACAGCGTGATGACGGCCGCGAAGACCGTCATCGCCAGGCGGGCCGGGTACTCGCGGGCGACCTGGTCGACCCACCCGCGCACGGCGATGGCGCGGCCGCCCCACGTCCCCGGCACCCTGCCCCCTCTCGCCCCTCAGTCGCTGGGCACAGCCTGCCACGCCGTCGGCTACCGTGACGGGATGCGCGTCGCCCGGCTGCTGTGGAGCCCCGAGCTCCTGCGTTACGACTTCGGCCCCGGGCACCCCATGGCGCCCGCCCGCCTCGACCTCACGATGCGGCTGGTCGCCGAGCTCGGTCTGCTCGACGAGCCCGCCCTGGAGCTGGCCGACGTCGAGCCCGCGCCCGACGCGCTCATCGAGACGGTGCACGACGCCGCGTACGTGGCGGCGGTGCGGCGCGCGGCCGCGGACGGCACCGCCGACCCGGCGCGCGGCCTGGGCACCGAGGACGACCCGGTGTTCCCGGCGATCCACGAGGCCGCCGCGCGCCTGGTCGCGGCGTCGGTGGACGCGGCGGAGTCGGTCTGGTCGGGGCGCGTGGCCCACGGCGTGAACATCGCGGGGGGCATGCACCACGCCCAGCGCGGCGCGGCCTCCGGCTTCTGCATCTACAACGACGCCGCCGCGGCCGTCCAGCGGCTGCTCGACCTCGGGGCGGAGCGGGTCGCGTACGTCGACCTGGACGCCCACCACGGGGATGGCGTCGAGGCGATCTTCTGGGACGACCCGCGCGTGCTCACCGTCTCCGTGCACCAGGACGGGCACACGCTGTTCCCGGGCAGCGGCAACGCGGGCGACACGGGCGGGACGGCGGCGCAGGGCACCGCGGTCAACGTGGCGCTGCCGCCGCGCACCGACGGCGCGCACTGGCTGCGAGCCGTGGACGCCGTCGTGCCCGCGGTGGTGCGCGAGTTCCGCCCGCAGGTGATCGTGTCGCAGCACGGCTGCGACGCGCACGGCAACGACCCGCTCACCGACCTCAACGTGGGCGTGGGCGCGCAGCGGACCGCCGCGCGCTGGGTGCACGACCTCGCGCACGAGCTGGCCGACGGCCGCTGGGTCGCCCTCGGCGGCGGCGGGTACGCGGTGGTCGACGTCGTGCCGCTGGTGTGGGCGAGCCTGGTGGCGGAGGCCGCGCACGCGCCCCTCGCGATCGGCATCGAGCTGCCGGAGTCCTGGCGGCGGGACGTCGAGGAGCTGTCCGGGCTGGACCCGGCCGAGCGGCTGGGCAGCGGCGACGTCGCGTGGCGCCCGTGGGCGGACGGCTACGACCCGGCCGACGACGTCGACCGCGCGATCCTCGCCACCCGCCGGCACGTGTTCCCCACCTGGGGCCTGGACCCGTACCGCGACTGACGTCACGGCGCCGTCGGACGGTCGGCGGTCGGGCGGGCTCCGGGCATCGGGTACCCTGGGGGACGGACTTTTCCGCGTTGGTCGGCTGCTCCTGGAGACAGGGCTCCTGGGACCAACCGTGTTCCACCGACCGACAAGCATTGTGAGGACCTCATGGGCTCCGTCATCAAGAAGCGCCGCAAGCGCATGGCGAAGAAGAAGCACCGCAAGCTGCTGCGGAAGACGCGTCACCAGCGTCGCAACAAGAAGTGACGTCGTCCGCCTGACGGGCGGAGCGCACGGACGAACGGGCCCGGCACCTCCACGGAGG